>JAEEGT010000116.1 GCA_016280465.1 Lachnospiraceae bacterium
GGTGGGATCTGCTTCCGCACCGACCTTCTGAGATACTCTGGCTGCCATGGGCACGGCAGATACACCTGCCGAACCGATAAGGGGATTAACCTTACCGCCCGTAGCAACACACATAAGCTTACCGAACAACACACCTGCGGCAGTACCGAAGGCAAAGGCCACAAGACCGAGAGCTACGATCTTAAGGGTAGAGAAGTTAAGGAAAGCTTCCGCACTGGTGGTAGCTCCAACGGAGGTACCAAGAAGGATAACAACGATGTACATAAGTGCGTTGGAAGCAGTCTCTGTAAGCTGTCTTACAACACCGGATTCTCTGAAGAGGTTACCAAGCATCAGCATACCTACAAGGGGAGCCGTGGTGGGAAGTATCATACATACCACGATGGTAACGATGATAGGGAAAAGGATCTTCTCAAGCTTGGATACGGGTCTTAACTGCGCCATCTTGATCTTACGTTCTTTTTCGGTGGTAAGAAGCTTCATGATGGGAGGCTGTATAATGGGTACCAGAGACATGTAGGAATATGCGGCAACCGCAATAGGTCCTAAGAGGTTGGTCTGTCCCAGTTTACCTGCAAGGAAAATGGATGTAGGGCCGTCTGCTCCACCGATGATGGAAATGGCAGCTGCAGCCTTATCGTTAAATCCGAGAGCGATAGCTCCGAAGTATGCGGCAAAAATACCAAACTGAGCCGCTGCTCCGAGAAGAAAGCTCTTGGGGTTTGCAATCAGGGGACCGAAGTCGGTCATGGCACCTACGCCCATGAAAATAAGCGAAGGCATGATTGCCCATTCATCAAGTACATAGAAGTAATATAATAATCCGCCTGCGGATCCGTCGGTTCCGGGAGGTGCGATAATATCGGGATAGATATTAACAAGCAGCATACCGAAAGCGATGGGAAGAAGCAAAAGAGGCTCAAACTCCTTGGCGATCGCAAGATAAAGGAAAAAGCAAGCGACTGCGATCATGAGGTAATTTCCCCAGGTCAGGTTAAAAAAGGCTGTCTGATGTACCAGGTTATCAAAAGTTTCAGCTATATAAGCCATAGTATTTCCTCCTGGAATTAATCAATTTGTCTTACTTTAAGGTAGCAAGTACTGCGCCTGATTCAACAGTGTCGCCAACGTTAACGTCGATGCTTGCAACTGTTCCGTCTGCGGGTGCAACAACGGGGATCTCCATCTTCATGGCTTCGAGAATGATGACAGCGTCACCCTTCTTAACTGCTGCGCCAACCTGCTTTTCGATCTTGAAGATCTTTCCTGCTGCGCCGGCTTCTACCTTAATGGAGCCTGCTGCGCCGCTTGCTGCGGGTGCTGCCTTGGGTACTGCGGGAGCTGCCTTGGGAGCTGCCTTGGGAGCTGCTGCGGGTGCTGCAGCGCCTGTTCCTTCTTCAACCGTTACATCGTAAGCGGTTCCGTTAACTGTGATGGTATAATTCTTCATGATTATCTCCTCCTGTTTGCCTTTCTGATTGATCTTACTACAAAGCCGTCCGATGAGCCTGCGCCTTCATAAGCACAGATCGCTGCGGTGATGACTGCCACAAGTTCGGTATCGTCCGAAAGTTCTTCGGGCTCTTCAACTACGGGAACTTCTGCCTTGGGAGCAGCCTTGACTTCGACGGGTTTCTTTTTGCCCGCTTTGTTAAATAAAGAGAATGAACTGATAATAAAGCTTATCAGTATCAATACTATAAATACCGAGCCCATACCGAGTAAGGTATTAAGACCCGCATTGCCCATCTGCTTTGCGGCAGCACTCATCTTCTGTGCAAAGGAGGTGTGTGCTTCGGCATTACCTGATTTAAATCTTGTGAAAATGTCGTTGGAGAAGGTGAAGGTCACCGTTCCGTCGCAATTGTCACCGGTTACGTCGTAGGTAACCACTATTTCTTTGCCCTGAATTTCGGTCTTGTGTCCGCCCACCGTTACAGAGCCCATTTCTTCAGACATCTGGGCATAGGAAGTAAGGAGACCGTCAAAGGTTCCGAGATTTGCATCCACACCCATTCCGTAGGTCTGATAGAAAACCTGCTCGAACAGGGCTTTGATCTCTTCCTTGTTGTAATTGGCGGAAACATTGGAAACCGTATCGGAATCGCCGTATGCCATGACGGTCTCAAGCAAATATCCGGAAAGAGTCTCGCAAGAATTGATCTTGTTCATCTCAACAGCCGTATATACCTTGTCTCCGCACGCGGTAAGTCCCAGGGTCAAAGCAAATACACACAAAAGTGTGATAAGTTTCTTTTTCATAAGCATTTACCCTTCCGATTATTGTTAAACTGTGCCGTGCTTCTTGGCGGGACGCTCCTCAAACTTGGTATAAAGCATCTCAAATGCACCGATCACGTACTTTCTGGTATCTGCAGCTTCAACGATCTGATCTACATAGCCTCTCTTTGCGGCACTGGTAACATTGTTCTGAAGTGCTGCATATTCCTTGGCCTTCTCGTCAACAACTTCGGCAGACTCGCCTTCGTACATGATCTTTGCCGCAAGCTTGGCATCCATGGTACCGATCTCGGCATTGGGCCATGCGATGGTAACATCACATCCGATAGCCTTACTGTTCATAACGGTGTATGCACTTCCGAAGGCCTTGCCGATCACAACATTAACCTTGGGAACGGTAGCGTTGGCAAAAGCAAAGGTAAGTTTTGCGGCAGCCTTGGCCATCTTCTTTTCTGCTTCAACGGTAGCCTTGAATCCGGTAACGTTGGTGAAAGAAAGAACGGGGATGGAGAATGCATCGCAGAAGTTTACAAACTTTGCAGCCTTCTCACAGCCGCAGGGACAAAGAACGGTGCCGAATTCCTTTTCAACCTTGCCGTCTTCGCCGTAAACCTTGCTCCTGTTGGCAACAACACCCACGGTAGCACCGTTAAGACGGATAAATCCGGTAACCATGCTGCGTGCGTGATCAGCCTTGAGCTCTACGAAATTATTGTCATCAGCGATCTGGGAAACAAGGATAGCGGTATCCTCAACGCAACCCTCAAGACCGGCACATACTCTGTTAAGGTCATCGGTAACGTCAGCGGCTTCCGCTTCGGAATCGTTGTTTGAAGGAAGCATGGAAACAAGTTCTCTCATGCTGCTTAAGATATAATCTTCGGATCCGACAAAATCGCACTCGCCGGCTTCAGCCACATACTTAGCGGATGCGGTATCGCACTTTGCGGTGTAATTGCCGTCCAAAGCATTGGGTGTGTTAACAAAGAGCTTTGCGTTCTTTTCTTCCATAAAGGTGAAATCTGCCATGGCATTTGCAATAGCAAGTCCGCCGCCGCAGTTTCCGAAAACTCCGCAAATCTGAGGGATTACTCCTGATGCTGCAGCCTGCTTTGCATAAACAAGTGCCATAGCGTCAAGGGCATCGGTAGCTTCCTGTAAACGAAGTCCTGCAGAATCAAGCAGTCCGATCACGGGAGCTCCCATCTTAAGAGCCATGTCATAGATATTGGCGATCTTCTTGGCGTGCATCTCACCGATGGTTCCGTTAAGTACGGAAGAATCCTGGCTGTACACATAAACCAGCTTGCCATCGATAAGGCCGTAACCCGTGATAACACCGTCGGAAGGTGTCTCGGCAAGCTTTAAGTTAAAATCGGTGCTTCTTGCTGTAACAAGGGCGCCCATTTCAACAAAGCTGTTTTCATCCAAGAGAGCCGCTATTCTCTGGCCCGCTTTTGAATTAGTACTCATATGGTGACCTCCATTATAATAAGTTAACTGTTTTTGCACATTCAAAGTGAAGTATAACATATGCAAGGCTTAAAAGCAAAGAGATTTTACTGTTTAAACCCACAAAAAAATAGACAAAAAAAGCACAGAAAAAGAGCCGTGTTCCGTCGGTTTGAAACCGATTTCGGATCACGGCCCCGTTTATCTTAATTACTTCGAAGATCGTCAGACCTTAAGGCTTAAATTGATCTCCTCTTCCGCTTCCTGTTTGAACTCTTCGATATGAACCCTGTCCACTTCGGGAAGATCCTTTATGCTCTTTACTCCGAAGCTCCTTAAAAACTCCTCCGTGGTGCCAAAAAGAATGGGTTTGCCGGGAGCATCCTTTCTTCCAAGCTCGCAGATGAGATTGTACTCAAGAAGTTTGTTTACCGCATAGTCCGAAGTAACGCCCCTGATCCCCTCGATCTCGAGTCTTGTGATGGGCTGCTTGTAAGCGATTATGGAAAGGGTCTCCAGCACCGAATCGGAAAGCTGCATCTTGCGGGGTGCCTTGGCTATCTTTATAAGATAATCGTACATGCCGGATTTTGTGGCAAACTGGAAGGAATCCTCCAGCTCCAAAAGTTCTATTCCGTGAGAATCGTCGTCATATTCTTTTTTCAGTTCGTAAAGCAGTTCTTTGGTCTTTCCTTCTTCTTCCTCAATGACTGCGGCGAGTTTTGAAAGTTCCACGGAATCTCCCATGGCAAAAAGAATGGATTCGAGGACTGCCTTTTTTTCTTTCTTGGTCAAGTCGGTACTCCTATGCGGCTCTGGTGATCATGATATCGTCAAAAAGATTTTCCTGGACGATCTTGATCTCGCCGGTCTTCATAAGTTCAAGGATGATAAGGAAGGTAACGATAATCTCGGCTCTGCTCCCCTGTTTTTCCAGAAGTTCCCTGAAAGAAAACTTGCGGTGGGAAGCGATGAAGGTCTCGATGTAAAGAGCCTTGGCCTCCATGTCGATCTCGTCCTTCTCGATATTGCCGAAGTTGCTCCTGGTCTTGTCGATCTTGTCTTCCTTGCGCTGCATCATGAAATTGAAGATCTCCTGCAGCTTCTCAAGGTTTAAGTCACCCACCAGCTCTTCGTAGTTGATGGGCTCCCTGAAGTTCTTTACCTCATCGGGCAGGGCTTCGGGTCTGCAGAAAGAAAAACCCGCGGACATCTGCATGTCCCTAAGTTCGAAGGACATGTATTTATACATCTTGTATTCCAGAAGTTTTTCAACCAGCTCGGCTCTGGGATCCTCTTCTTCACCCTCCTCGTTGACCTCGGCGGGAAGGAGCATCTTACACTTGATATCCACAAGGGTTGCCGCCATTACAAGAAACTCGCTCATGACATTCATATCTTCACGTTCCATTGCCCTGATATACTCAAGGTACTGGTTGGTGATCTCAACGATGGGGATATCATATATATCGACTTTATTCTTTTCAATCAGGTGAAGCAGCAGGTCAAGGGGACCCTCAAAGGCCTGCAGTTTAACGGATAAGGACATATCTTGTGTTCCTCTCTGTATTGAGTCACCACATATTGTATATCCTTTTTAAGAATTTTTCAACCTTATCTTTACAAATCGGAGGGTTCGATGTTTAAAATTATGATCTCTCCCGGATTGAACATGCGCCAGGGTATGGTGTGACTTCCGAGGCCGCAGTTTACAAACATCCGGGTGTCGTTCTTTTTATAAAGGCCACCCGAATACTTGGGAAAAAGAGTAAACCTCGGAGAGATGAGGCCCCACCCGAAGAGCCTTACTATACCGCCGTGGAAATGCCCCGAAAGCACCAGATCGGCACCGTATTCCGCATAGCCGTCGAAATACTCCGGATCATGGGCAAGAAGAAGGCAGAATCTTGAATCGTCCCTGTCTCCCACCATAGCCTTTATATCTTCCACCGGAAGCACAAAATGCTTTGTCTTTTTGTAAAAACGCCCGGGGATGGAAAGGCCCTTGATATCTATTCCTTTAAACTCCGCGCACTCATTGTCAAGAAAGGTCAGCTCTCCTCCTTCGACGGAACCGATGAACCTGTCATACAGGTCCTTGTAGACCGCTTTGTTTTCTTTGGCCCGGGTCTCATGATTTCCCATGGAGTAAAATACAGGCATCCTTGAAGAAAGATATCTTACTATCCTCACGGCTTCGGTGAAATCCGCATCCTTGTGGGCGGTCATCATATCTCCCGCCAGCACGGCACCGTCGCATTCGATCTTAGAAAGTGCTGCAAGCAATCTTTTATTATCCTTACCGTATCTCTTTGAGTGAAGATCGCTGATAAAAAGAAGCCTGACCGGTTCCTTTACTTTGCGATCGGAAACGGTGATCCTGCGCACAACAAAACGGTTGGAGTCATAAGCAATAACTCCAACCGCAGCGATGACCAGTACAATTAGCAAAGAAATCACATAAACCAATTAAACTTACCTGCCGCGAAAGTTTCTGTAGGCTTTGACAACATGATCCTTAGCCTTGAATATGGGTTCCTTGAAAATTCCGTACAATTTGAAAAGATAATCAATAACAGCTATAAAAAGCACGACCTCGATGAAAAGAGTCATCTTGGTACGGTCGGCTCTTTCGATAAAGTTTAAGAGCCAGACATTGATGAAATATACCACGCCGATGGCATAAAAGCCCCAGGCAAGAGTACTCTCAAGACACAGGATCCCTTTGTAGTTAAAGGGCTTGTCGTTGTAATCCCACCAAAGATTACCAAGGCTCTTGATCATCAATACACCGGTAAGATACTCAAATATGGTGGCAAAGATCATGCCGAGAAGATATACCAGGAGGTAGCTCTTCATGAAAGGAGCAAGGGCAATGGAGCCGATGGTGGCACCAAAGCCGTATATGGGGCAGAAAGGCCCCTTTGCAAAGCCTCTGTTAACAAGTCTCTTCTCGCAAAAAGACATATATATGGATTCCACCAGCCATCCGAGCATGCTGTAGATCACAAAGGAGGCTGCGAACTTATACAGGGTCATGCCCTGAAGTCCCACGGTCAAAAAGCCAATCACTTTATTCATGTCAATCTCTATCCCTCAAGGAAGCTTACGCTTCCAAACCCTGCGGATACCCTCAATCCGCTACTATGTAATGCATTATACAATATCTTGTACAAAATATCAATACCGCCACTATCCCGCACAAAAAGGGAACCATCCGAAACAAGAAATAACCCCAACCTTAGAGGGTTGGGGTCTAAATTCATTAGTTGTATTTGCGCTTTCTTGCAGCCTCAGACTTCTTTTTACGCTTTACGCTGGGCTTCTCGTAATGTTCGCGCTTACGAATTTCCTGCTGGATGCCGGCCTTGGCACAGCTTCTCTTAAATCTGCGGAGTGCGCTGTCAAGAGATTCGTTTTCTTTAACAATTACATTAGACATTTTCTTCCCTCCCTTCAGTCCCATCACTTACGTGACTGCCGGGTTATTCTTTGATTTAAACATTGTTATTATAACAAAAAAAACCGATTCGTCAACATTTTTTTGGAATTGCTATATTCCCGACACATTGCAGGCCGAAACGATCTGATCCCAGCGGTTTACCCTGAGCCCCTTACCTTCGTACCCGGGGATCCTGGGAAGCCTTGTTTCATCCAGTTCGGGTATTTCGGTTATCTTTCCGGAAAGATAGTCCTCTATGCGTTTGGCCGCATATTTAAGCCTCGTGATCACTCCCGCAAACCTAATGTCCAGTATCTCGTAACCGAAAGGCTTTGATTCCGAAAGCCAGATCTCTTCACGAAGTCTGGCGGTCTCTTCCATATGCAGGATACATGCCCGGATCTTTACCCTTGCTGTCTCTTCAAGAGCCTTTTTGTCTTTTTTATCGTAAGCTTCTTTGATCCTTGAGGAAATTCCCGCCTTGATGGAAAGGGTCATGGCCAGTTCCCTGTAAAACTCCGTAAGTTCGTTCTTTTTCGTAAGAGCAGCAAGTTCTCCCGCCACTTCTTTAAAGTGATTTTCAAACCCGGCGGCATCTATATGGGAGGCATACATGCCGTACATCGGATCCTCGTAAAGAGCATATTTCGTGGGAGTAAAGGAAGAATCCGGAGTCTCGTCCCCATAGGCTCTCTCCAGTCTGTCCATCAGTTCGTAGGCCTTAAACTCAAGTCCCGTAAGAAACAGTATCCTGTCGGAAAAAGCATCCTTATCGGTAATGTCGGCACCGTACCCAAGATCCGCAAAGTAAGCCACGGAAGGGTATCCCGCACTCTGTGAAGTCTCCGAACCGTTATCCTGCCACATGGTGCAGAACACGTTCTTTACCCCGGTATCCCTGCAGGCTCTGACTGCCGGCTCCGAAGCCCCGAAGGCCTTCGCGAAGTTGGGGCAGATCCCGTTCCAGGTCCAGCCTCCACCGGCGAAATAACAGTCTTTATCCGCATCAAGATGCAGGTTCAAAAAACGTTTGTAGTGTTCGTAGTCAGTATGATAATAATCCCAGTAGGTCAGGTGGCATTTGTCGGAAAAAGAAAAATCAAAGGTCTTGACCCCTTCCGGTATCTCATAATACTGATTCGTGGGAGAAAGGACCCTGAAGAACATATCCGACCACATTATGGTCTCAAGGCCGTATCCTTCACAGATCTTCTGTACTCTTTCAAGATGTTCCCTGATGAGCTCGCCGCTCTTTTTGTATCCGTTTTTCTTAAGATATTTGCCAAGACCTATGCTGTGGGCCTCATCCATGCCAACGTGCACCCTGCGGCTCCTGAAACTTTCGCTCACACTTCTGACAGCGGCTTCTATAAACCTGTAAGTCTTCTCTTCACCGACCAAAAGTATATCCTCTGTATCGGAGATATCTGAAAAGGCAGGCCATTTCAGTGCCGTTTTCAAATGAGCAAGGGTCTGGATGCAGGGAATGACTTCGATACCGAACATATAGGCATAATCATCGATCGCTTTAAGCTCTTCTTTGGAATAACGACCTCTGTAGGCACCGAAATAGGGATACTCCCCGATCTCATAAGTGTCTTCCGTATAGAGCATGAGCATGTTCATGCCCACGGAAGCAAGGAATCTGATATATTTCTTTACGGAATCCACCGTAAGCACACTGTTCCTTGAGCAGTCAAGCATAACACCGAACAGTTCAAAGGGACAGTTTTCCCGGACACAAGCCTTGCTTTTTCCTTCGAAGACGCATTGTTCCAGTTTTGAGAACATGCGGTAAAACCCGGAAGGGCCGGAACAGGTAATGACCGCCCTGTCCGAAGAAAACTTCAGGCTGCAGAGGTTCTTTTCCGCTTTCTTTACATAAACCGAAATGTCCTCGGAAAAGGAAACTCCGTAAGCAGCCGTCAGTTCCTTCACTCCCGACTCATAATCTTTTGCTTCGTCGATCAATCTGAACATGTACGATTCTCCGGTCTTATATGGACAGATAATCTGCCCCTGCCTTGATAAACTTCTTTGCGCTCTTTAGATTCAGGGCTTCCTCGCCGCAGATCCCTGCCTCGATCCCGGCTCTGTGAGCCGCGTCGATACAGTCTTCAACGCTCTTGAAAAGAAGGTTCTTATCCTTGAGTTTCAATTTCCCGTGGCTTTCAAAACGGTTAAGGTTAAACAGGTCACAGGAAAGATCGTTGGTGCCGATACTGAAGAAATCGGAATTTTCCGCCAGCACCGATGCCTTTAACACAGACTGTCTGGTCTCGGCCATTATACCCAGGGAAAAATCATCGTAGGACCGCTCTATGCTCTCAGCGCTGTCCGGTCGTTTATAGCCTTCACCCTCAAGGATAACCGATGCCCGAAGTATAAGATCCCTGGTATTCTCTATGTCGGAAAGATCATAGACCATGGGAAGGGATACCCGCAGGTTTCCGTACACCGAAGCCCGAAGCAGTGCCTTTAACTGTGTGATGAGCAGGCTTTCCTCCATAAGGGCAAATCTTATTCCCCGAAGGGTGTCGTGTTCTTCAGCAAACTTTTCCAGATAATCCGGAGTCTTGTCACCGCCGAAATCAAAGATCCTTACCGTCACGGGTCTTTCACCGAAGGCAGAAAGCAGGCTCTTGTAAACCTCGAACTGTTCTTCTTCCGAAGGGGGCGTATCTTTAAGAAAAAGAAACTCGGTGCGGAACAGCCCTACTCCTGAAACCCTGGTCTTTGCCGCATCCAGCCCCTGTTCAAGGCTTCCGATATTGGCAAACAGCGCTGTCTGATATTTACCCACCGTATAGTTTTCGGAATTTGCGCCGTACCTTTCGGACTTAAGCTTCTTAACGGCTTTTCGTACATATCTCCGCTTTATGAGCTTATCCGGTTCCTCGTATATTAAGCCCCGCCTTGCATCAAGGATTAGTTCGGTGCCCTCTTTAAGTTCCGAGATATCAGCTGTCAGCATGGGGATCCCGAGAGACCTTGCAAGCATTGCGGCATGACCGTCAACACTGCCCTTTCCCGTAACGATGCCCTTTACAAGATGTCTGTCAAAGGATACCACCATGGAAGGAAGTATCTCCTCTGCGATAACGATGACCTTTCCTTTGAGCCTGCCCTTCAGATCCAGCTTTAAATTCTTAAGGAGCAGATTTCGTACATCCTTGATATCCGCGGCTCTTTCCGTCACGAATCCGTCATCAAGCCCTTCTATCCTTTTGATACTTTCGTCAAAATAAAAAGAAACCGCATACTCGGCCGTATAAGCCTCATCTGCGATCGCTTTTTCAATAAGCTCGGAAACAGAGGGATCCGAAAGGATCATCTTCTGAGCTTCAAATATCTTTCCTTCTTCTTCGCCCATTCTTTTAACGGCATCAAAAGAAAGCGCGGTAAGATCCGCTTCGGTCTTAGCGACGGAATCTCTGAACCGCTCGATCTCCTCAAGGGGTGCTACCGTCTTTTGTGCAAAGTCGGGAAGGGCTTCTTCACCCTTTTGCAAAAAAGCCTTCCCGATCCCGTAACCTTCGCTTAAAACTGTACCTTTAATACGCTTCAAGTCTATACCCCAAACCTGTTTCTACTGAATCTGCGCTTCAAGTGCCTTCTTTGCTTCGGTAAGTGCTGCAGGAATGCCCGAAGGATTCTTGCCTCCGGCCTGAGCCATGTTGGGACGTCCGCCGCCGCCACCGCCAACCAGTGAAGCGATAGCCTTGATAAGATTTCCCGCATGGGCGCCCTTACTCTGGGCTCCGTCCGTAGCCTTGGCAATGAGATTTACCTTGCCGTCAGCCTCGGATGCAAGGACAACAACGCCTTCTCCCAGTTTTTCGGCCAGCTGATCGGAAAGATCGCGAAGACCGTTCATATCAACACCGGGAACTGCGGTTGCCAGGAGTTTTACACCCTTAACCTCGGTAACGTTGGAAAGCACGTCTCCCACCGCTTCCTTGGCAGCCTTGGCCTTCAGGGATTCAAGTTCGGACTGAAGCGCCTTGAGTTCCGCCTGCATGGAGGCTATCTTGCTCACAAGATTAGTAGGCTGGGTCTTTGCTGCTTTTGCAGCTTCGTTATATTCTTTTTCAATGTTCTTATAGTATTCGATAACATTGGTGCCGGTAATGGCTTCGATCCTTCGAACGCCGGCAGCAACACCCGATTCGGAAAGGATCTTGAAGTTTGCGATGTCGCCCGTGTGAGCCACGTGAGTACCGCCGCAAAGTTCCTTGGAGAAGTCTCCCATGGAAACAACTCTTACGGAATCACCGTACTTTTCTCCGAAAAGTGCCATGGCTCCGGTCTTCTTGGCCTCATCGATGCTCATTACATCGGTATTTACGCTTAAATCTTCGGCGATCTTTTTGTTAACGATGGCTTCGATCCTTGCAAGGTCGTCGGAATTTACCGCTCCGCCGTAGCTAAAGTCAAATCTGGTACGGTCCGGATCCTGATAGGAACCCTGCTGGTGAACATCCTTACCAAGGACCTCCTGCAAAGCCGCCTGTAACAGGTGGGTCGCGGAGTGATTGCGGCAGGTCTTTGCACGGTTTTCTTTATCCACATTAAGGGATACGCCGTCACCTGTCTTAAAGCTGCCTTTAAGGACCTTACCAACATGAGCGGTCCTGCCGCCTGCCACGTGGATGGTCTCGGTTACTTCAAATACGGATCCGTCTCTTCCGAGGATCTGTCCGATATCGCCTACCTGACCGCCCATGGTGCCGTAGAAGGTTGTCCTGTCAGTGATAACGGTGCCTTCGCTTCCTTCGGAAAGAGATTCCGTAAGGGAATCGGTTCCCGCCAAAGCAAGGACTTTACCGTCACATCCCAAAGCATCGTAGCCTAAGAATTCGGTCTTGACGGAAGCATCCAGACCGTCAAAGATGCTTGCATCGGACTTCTGGGAGAAGTTGGCATTCTCTCTGGCAAGTTTCTTCTGGGCTTCCATTGCTTCCTTAAAGCCCTGTTCGTCTACCTTAAGGCCTTCTTCCTCAGCCATCTCAAGGGTGACCTCGTAAGGGAAGCCGAAGGTATCGTAGAGATAAAAAGCAGATCTTCCGTCGATGGAGCCTGTGCTCTTTCTTTCGGAAAGGATCTTCTTAAACTCCTTCATACCGTTCTCGAGAGTAGATTCGAAACGCTCGATCTCTTTCTCAAGTTCGTTAAGGATAAACTCCTTGTTTTCAACAAGAAGGGGATAACTGTCATTGTATACTTCATCGATGTAGACAGAAGCGATCTTACGGAAATCATCGCTCTTAAGGCTTAACATGCGACCGTGTCTTACGGCGCGGCGGATAAGTCTCCTGAGTACGTAGCCTGCACCTGTATTGGAAGGAAGAAGCTTTGCAGGATCTCCTATGAGCATTACTGCGGTCCTGGTGTGATCCGCGATTATTCTCATGGATTTGGTGCTCTTTTCATCCTCACCGTACTTTTTGCCGGAGGCCTTCTCAACATAAGCGATGACTGCGGCAAAAAGGTCTGTCTTATATACATCGTCGATGCCGTTTAAGAAAGCAAGGTTACGCTCAAGACCCCAGCCGGTGTCCACGTTCTTTTTCGCAAGGGGAAGGAGACGCCCGTCCTTCTGCTTATCGTACTGCATGAATACGTCGTTACCGATCTCGGTATATTTTCCGCAATGGCATCCGGGTCTGCAGTCGGGACCGCAGGGAGGAACATCCTTAACATAGAACATCTCGGAGTCGGGGCCACAGGGACCGTATTCAAGACCCCACCAGTTATCTTCTGCGGGTAAAAAGAACACGTTCTCGGGCTTGAAGCCGGATTCGATCCTGTACTTTGCGCCCTCCTCGTCTCTGGGAGCATTCTCGTCTCCTTCGAATACGGTGGCCGCAAGATGATCTCTGTCGAATTTAAAAACCTGTGTGAGAAGCTCGAAGCTCCACTGACATCTTTCTTTTTTGAAATAGTCACCCAGTGACCAGGAACCCATCATCTCGAAGAAAGAAAGATGGCTCTTGTCACCGATGGAATCTATATCGTTGGTACGAACACAGCCCTGAACGTTGCAAAGCCTGGTTCCCA
>JAEEGT010000117.1 GCA_016280465.1 Lachnospiraceae bacterium
GGTCTTCTGTCTGAGATCATAGCCGCCGCTCGTAACCTGAGCCGTGGGGATAAATGTGGGAACGATGTGATCGTAACCGTACATTCTGATAACTTCCTCGGCAACATCCTGATAGGTCTCGATGTCAAGTCTGTAAGCGGGGACCTTAAGGGTAAGATCGTCACCGGAAATTACGGGAGCAAAGTTAAGATTCGTTAGGATCCTTATGATATCCTTATCGGGTACCTTTATGCCGAGAACTCCGTTTACCTTGGATACGGAAACCGTAAGTTCCTTAGGCTCGATGGAATTACCGGTATTGATATCAAAATGTGTGGAGGAAACCTTGCCGCATCCCAGCTCTTCAATAAGGTGAAGGGCTCTCTTCATGGCCATGACCGTGGTGTATTCATATACGCCCTTGGAGAAAACAGCCGAAGAATCCGAAGCCTGACCCAGACTTCTGGAACTCTTTCTTATGTTGTCCGTCATGAATTTGGCGGCCTCAAACACAACCTCATTGGTGGTATCAAGGATCTCGGAATTAAGGCCTCCCATGATGCCTGCCAGTGCCACGGGTTTCTTTCCGTCACAGATAACAAGGTTCTCGCGGGTCAAAGAGAATTCTTTTTCATCAAGAGTAACGATCTTTTCTTCGTCGGCCGCACGGCGAACGTTGATGGCATGACCCTCAAGATAGTTGTAATCGAAGGCATGCATGGGCTGACCCAGTTCTTTTAAAACATAGTTGGTGATATCCACGATATTTGAGATGGCAGAACAGCCCACAAGGGTAAGACGTCTCTTCATCCAATCGGGAGATTCCTTGATGTTAACATCGTAAACATAGTGGGAAATGTATCTTTCGCACAGTTCCGGCGCTTCGTTGGTAACGGAAAGCTCCTTTGTTACGGGAGTCTCGGTATAAGAAAGATCAGGCTTCTTTAAGGGCTTGTTGAGAACTGCAGCCACTTCCCTGGCAAGACCGAAAATGCTCAGGCAGTCGGGTCTGTTAGCGGTTATGGACACATCAAAGATCCACTCGTCAAGGCCCACGATAGGCTTAATATCAGCACCCGGCTCAGCATCGGCGGGAAGAACCAAAAGTCCGTTATAACCCGCTCCCTTGTAAAGGTTCTCGGAAAGTCCAAGCTCCGTTCCGGAACAAAGCATACCAAAGGAATCATAGCCGCGTAACTTTCCTGCATTGATGGTCATAACGCCCTCAACGGTGACATGATCCTTTGCGGTCTGATATACTCTGGCACCCACAAGTGCAAGAGGATACTTTCCGCCTGCGGCAACGTTGTCTGCGCCGCAGCAAACCTGGAATTCTCCGTGTTTGCCCGCATCAACTACACAGACATGGAGATGGGTATCGGGTATGGGATCACATTTTTTAACAAGACCCACAACAACATTCTCGATATCCTTGCCCAGCTGATACTTTTCTTCTACCTCAAAGCCGCAGGAAAACAGCTTATCTTCAAGCTCATCCACGGATACGTCTATATCCACATAATCTTTTAACCAGCTTATAGGAACTAACATTTGTCTTCCTCCCTTTATCAGTCATTGATCTGATCCAAGACTCTCAGATCGGATTCAAATAATAATTTAATGTTATTGATGCCGTACTTAAGCATGGCGATACGATCGATACCGATACCGAATGCGATGCCGCTGTAAACATCACTGTCAATGCCGCAGCCTTCAAGGACCTTTTTGTTAACGACACCGGCACCGAGGACCTCTATCCAGCCGGTACCCTTGCAGAGTTTGCAGCCCTTGCCCTTGCACTGGAAGCAGCTCACGTCAACTTCCACCGAAGGCTCCGTGAAAGGGAAATAAGAAGGACGGAGTCTTGTGGTGGTTCCGTCTCCGAAGATCTTTTCAACGAATACGTTCAAAAGACCCTGAAGATCTCCCAAAGTGATGCCCTTGTCCACCACCAGTCCCTCCATCTGGGTAAACATGGGTGAATGGGTCGCATCATCATCGGAACGGAAAACCTTACCGGGAGAAATGATCTTAATGGGGGGCTTCTGTGCCTCCATTACATGGATCTGACCTGCGGAGGTCTGGGTACGCAAAAGAAAATCGGGACTTAAATAAAAGGTGTCCTGCATATCTCTTGCGGGATGATCCTTGGGTATGTTAAGAGCGGTGAAATTGTAATAATCGTTCTCGATCTCGGTTCCTTCAAAGATATCAAAGCCCATGGAACCGAATATATCTACCACCTGATTCTTGACCTGGGTTATGGGGTGAAGATTTCCGATGGGACGCATCTTTGCGGGAAGGGTCACATCTATGGATTCGCTTTCGTAGCGCTTCTTCATTTCTTTTTCTTTGAGACTGGTTTCAAGTTCATCGAACTTTGAAAGTGCCCATGCTTTCATCTCATTGACTTTTTTACCGTAATCGGCCTTTAATTCATTGGGGATCTTTCCCATTTCTTTCATCAAAGAACCGATCTGGCCGGACTTTGAATCCATAAGGCTCTTCCTGAATTCAAAGGCTTCCTTTGAATCGGAAAAAGTATCGATCTTTGCTTCGATCTCCTTCTTGAGCAAGGACAGTTTTTCTGTTAATTCGTTAAGATCAGCCATATCTACCTCCTGAAAATAAAAAACCCATAGCCAAAAAGGCTATGGGACGATTTTTGATCGCGGTACCACCCAAATTCCGGATATCCGACACTTTAAACGCTTAACGCGCGCTCACGCCCTTTGCTACATATCACAGAGGGAGCTCCGGTGTGAAATTCAATCTTACGCTTAACATGGAAGGTCTTTCAGCCTCCGAACCTTCCTCTCTGAATGGAACGCAAGATCTACTGTGCACCATCAATGCTTTTGACTAATGACTAATATATTTAAAAATATTATTTTTGTCAAGAAAAATCCCCCGAAATGCCGACTCTTGTCTTTTGACTCCTAGCCATGCTAGGTGGGCAACCGCACGTATGCTTCTGCCATCCGCTGATTTCTGTGCGGCCCGACATCCACATACAAATATAGGAATCCCTTTTAAAGTTACTGTAGGTTCAAAAATAACAAGACTCGAGCACCCGAGGTTGTATTGATTATATACTATAACCAATTAACCGTCAATTTAATCGCACTCGGCGTAAAGTCTCTCCATGTGCTTTCTTGCGGCAACGGCGGTATCGGGCTTGGTATCCTCCAAGGTTACGTGGATATGAGGTTTTCTGGTCTTGATAAACTTTATGATATCGGTGTAATCCATAACGCCGAAGCCTGCGGGTACCGACTCGATATGACCGATGGCAGGAAGAAAATCCTTGATATGCATCATCATGATGTCATCGCCCAGAAGGTCGATGGCTTCCTTGCAGATCTCCTTTTGCTGCTTGTAATTATGAAAATCAAGCAGGTTCACGGGATCGAAAATGATGCCGAGATTGGGAGAATTTATGGCATCCAGTACTCTTCTGGCGGTCTTGGGATCGTAAACGATATGCCGGCATACAGGTTCAATTGCTACGGTAACACCCATCTTTTCCGCATAGGCCACCACGGGCTTTAAGTTCTTTATGAACAATGCCAGTGCCGCATCGGTCTTGTTCTCGGGAACCGTCTTATATTCCGCATTGGGGCAGCCGGTTTCCGTACCGACCACTCCCGCACCAAGCCAGGATGCAAAACGTATATGAGTTTTGTAAGTATTCTGGATCTTCTTAAGCTCTGCGGGATCGGGATGAGCCAGATTAAGGTAGCATCCGAGAACGGCAATATCCATATCCACCTTGGCAAAGGCATTTTTGATATACATTGCGTATCCGGGTGTAAGAGCCGCCGCATCGCAGGGGTACTCTTCAAGCATCTTGTACAATGCAAGATGTCCGCAGTTAAAGCCCTGCTCCTTTACAAACTGCAAACGTTCTTCGAAGGTTCCTTCTTTGGTGTCATGAAGTCTTAATCCGAGATTCATAGATTCTCCTTTTATTCATCCATCAGGTGTCTGATTTAGTATTATCCTTGCTTTCCGATGTTTCTTTATCAGAGGCGCCATCCTTGTCACTCTGTTCTTTGTCCTGTGCTGCGCCGTCCTTGTCACTCTGTTCCTGACCCTCTGCTGCGCCTTTGTCATCGGCCTGTTCGGATTCGGGAACAAACTGCTTTATGCCTTCGGAATAATCACAGGTATAACCGATGAGTCCTCCGAAATCCTCATAAGTCTTAGCTCCGTCAAGATAACCGCAGGAACCTACCCATACGCCGGGGAAATAGAAATAACCTTCGGATTGCGACGAGATATCCGTGTAAATATAATCTCCGTTACCGTATTTAAAGAGGCCGTTTGCGAAATAAGCATAATAGACCGTCAGGTCCTCAAATTCGTTGTTTAAGCTGTGTACCGTGCCTTCAAATACGGGAATATAGAAGTTTGCATTGCCGTAATCATACTCCCCTTCTCTAGCAAGCATATATTCACCCGTAAGTTTGAGTTCCGAAAGGGTGTACTTATCCTTGTAATAATAGTCCGCGTAATTCTGAATACGTGTCTTTACGGTTTCCTGAACAATAGTCTTAAGGGCATCGGGAAGGTCTTCGAGTTTCTCAATCCGCTCGGGCTTCTCAAATACTTCGATGCCGTCACCCATTCCTTTATTAAAATAGGTGGTGTCGAGCGTAAAGGATTCAAGCAACTGCGTGGGGTTCACAAAACCGCTTGTGGAATGGCTGGTCCCAAGGGATGAATAGCCCGCTATGGTCGGAGTACCGGAATAAGAAACCTCGGTTCCGCTGACAACTACATCCGAGAACTGCACGGGGAAATATACCCTGTGATCCGGAAATGCTCCATCGGTATTGGAAACAATACCCGAAAACACAAGATAAAGACCGTTCTGCTGATAATAAACGGTATCGGGAGTATTGTTGGAAACAAGCTCTAGATAACCTGTATAGTCAAGACCCGAAAGTTTCGAGGCCGCGGAATAATTGCCGGAAACATAATCGTTAATGACTTTCTCTGCAACATCCTTAAGTTTATCCTTCAAGTCCGAAGGAAGATCCCGGAAAGAAGTCATGTACTCGGAAAGTCCGGAAACAGTGTATTCTTTCTCGGTAACCGTAGCCTTCATGCCGAAATTTCTTGCACAGTTTTCAACAGAGTTCTTGTCAACGGTGATCTTAACAACATCGCCGTTCTTAAGTCCCGTGGTCTTGTCTGCGGAAAAATCATAATAACTCAGGTTAGCCGCATTGTAATTAAAGAATAAGGATCCGTCGGGTGAAGTACCGTTAAAGGTAACCTCTAGGGAATCGAAGGGATCGAAATCTTTGATAAGTTCAAGGCCGCTTACCATGTATTTTTCGTTCTTTTTCTTGATCTTATAGTTGATATATTTCTTGGCGTTCTCATCGATCACAAATTCATATTCAACCAGATCGCCGTTCTCAAGGTCGGTGTTTTTATCAAACTTAACGGAAATATAATCATCAAGGGCATCGATGGGATCGATGAGATTCAAGAACCCGCCCATTTCCTTTTTGGCGGTGGCGGTATAGGTTACCTTTTTGCCGTATTTTTCGGAAATGGCATCCCAGTCGATACGGCAGGATAATGTGCCGTAGCCGTCAAAACCCCTGGCTTCAACGGTGGTGAACTTGTTAAGATCTATGGTGGAAGCTGCATTGTTCCAGATGATTCCGCCAAGGACCAGGCCGATGACAACAACGACCGACGATACGATACCGATGATCAGTGCCTTTTTGTTAACGGGTTTCTTTTCCTTTGCAGGCTTTAAAGAAGCCATATCCTCCATTGGTTTACCGCAGTTTACGCAAAACCTGACGCCGTCTTCATTCTCTGCGCCGCAATGAACACAAAACATATTGTGCCTCCTTTAAAGATATGGTGCAAACAATGCACC
>JAEEGT010000118.1 GCA_016280465.1 Lachnospiraceae bacterium
GGAAAAATTTCAACATGGTGGGGGCTTTTTCCGACGCACTTAAGGTTCCCGTGGGCTTTGATACCGATGTTAACGGTTCGGCCCTGGGGGAAGCCACCTTCGGATGCGCAAAGAACCTTTCCAATGTGCTTTATCTTACTGTCGGCACCGGTATCGGTGCCGGTATTATCGTTGAGGGCAATATACTTCACGGAAGTCTGCATCCCGAGGCGGGACACATTACCTTAAGGCGCCACGCCGACGATATATTTGAGGGTATCTGCCCTTATCATCTTGACTGCTTTGAGGGACTGGCATCGGGACCTGCCATAGAGGCCAGATGGGGTAAACCTGCGGCAGAACTTAAAGATGACCGGATAGTCTGGGAGATGGAAAGCTATTACATCGCTCAGGCTTTGGTGAATTATATTCTTACAATTGCACCCCAGAGGATCATCCTTGGGGGCGGGGTCATGCATCAGATCCAGCTGTTCCCTCTCATCAGACGCTATGTGAGGGAGATGCTGGCAGGGTACATTCAGACATCGGAGATCGCCGATATCGATAATTACATCGTACCGGCAGGTCTTGGGGACGACCAGGGGATCATCGGATGCCTGTGTTTGGGGAAGGAGGCTTATGGAGCCCATAATTAACAAGTGCAAAGGTTATCTTCGTACCATCGAAGAGCAGATCTACGGGGATGATTATCCCGCAGACAGGATACTTTGCAAAAAAATAGGTTACAACCAGCGAAATACCGTTCTTGAGGACACATCAAATCCCGGCTGGGAGCCCTTTGAGAACGGTTCACGTTTCGGCGGACGTGATACCCATGTCTGCTTCAGGACCGTATTTCACGTAAGCGAAGAATGCGAAGGCCGTGAGATACATTTTCTTTTGCGTACCGGTGTTACAGACATGTGGAATTCGGACAACCCCCAGTTCCTTATCTACGTTAACGGCGAGATAAAGTGCGGTATGGACATGAATCACTACGATCTGTGTCTCACAAAGTCCGCGGTTCCCGGTGAGAATTTTGACATCGGTATCTATGCTTATTCCAACAGCATCAATATTTCCGACTATTTTAAGATCATATTCAGGTCAAAGAACCCTGATGTGGTGAAACTTTACTACGATTACAAGATCCCGCTGGATGCCTGCCTGGAGCTCAGGCCCGACGACACCCGCCGCATCGCCATGCTTAAGGTCCTGGATGAAGCGGTTAACCGTACATATCTTGTGAAGGTTCCGGGGGAGGAGTTCTTTGACAGCGTGCGTAAGGTGGATGAGTGGCTTTGCGATGAACTTTACGGTAAGCTTTGCAGCACCGAGAACAGCTTTGCCACGGTACACAGCATCGGACACACTCATATAGACGTTGCCTGGAAATGGCCCGTGCGTCAGACCAGAGAGAAGGCTTTAAGGAGCTTTTCCACGGTCCTTCGCAACATGGAGGAGTATCCCGGATACCGTTTTATGTCCAGTCAGCCACAGCTCTATAAATTTGTCAAAGAAGATGCTCCCGAGGTCTATGACAGGATAAAGAAAAGAGTCAATGAAGGCCGCTGGGAGACGGAAGGCGCCATGTGGCTCGAGGCGGACTGCAATCTTACAAGCGGCGAGTCTTTGGTGCGTCAGATCTTAAAGGGCAAGGAATTCTTCAACAGTGAATTCGGTACCGGAGACAAAAACAAAGTACTCTGGCTTCCCGATGTTTTCGGATACAGTGCGGCTCTTCCCCAGATACTCAAAAAATCCGGGGTGGATTATTTCATGACCACCAAGATCGGATGGAACGAATTCAACAAGATGCCTCACGACGTCATGAACTGGCGCGGAATAGACGGTTCCGAGGTGCTTACCTACTTTATCACCACCACGGAATACAAAACTTATCCGGAACTTACAGTAAATCCCAGACACGAGACCACCTACAACGGCCGCCACAGCGTGTCCCAGATAATGGGTACCTGGCAGCGCTTCAGCGATAAAGAACTGACAGACGAGGTCCTTACCTGCTACGGTCACGGCGACGGCGGCGGCGGACCTACCGCCGAGATGCTTGAGACAGACATGCGTACAGCCAAGGGACTTCCCGGAGTGCCTGTTACAAAGCAGACCTTTTCCAAGGAATTCTTTGAACTCCTTTCAAAGAAGCTTGAAGGTAAGAAAGTGCCCAGGTGGAGCGGAGAACTTTATCTTGAGTATCACCGCGGCACCTACACATCCATGGCAAAGAACAAGAAATTTAACCGCCGCATGGAGTTCTTGAATACCCAGGCCGAGGCCTTGTCGGTTCTTGCCTGCGTGCAGGACGAAAACTTTGCTTACCCCGCAACGGCGCTTAACGAGATCTGGGAGACCACTCTCCTTAACCAGTTCCATGATATCCTGCCCGGTTCCTCCATCAAGGAAGTTTATGAGGTTACGGAAAAAGAATATCTTGAACTCATTGAGCGCGACAGCAGGCTCATAGATGCTGCAACAGACCGTATAACCGGAGAGGCCGGCAGCAATCTGGCAGTCTACAACACTCTTTCTTTTGCAAGAGATGCCCTTGTGGAGACACCCAACGGACCTCTTTACGTGGAAAATATCCCTGCCATGGGATATCTGGTAATAGACGGTGGGCTGTGCCCGCCCGCAGAGCCTTCCTTTACCTTCGATGACCAGGAAAGAGTACTCCAGACTCCCTTCTATCAGGTTTCTTTTGACAAAGAAGGCAATATCGACAGCCTGTTTGACAAGCAGGCCGGCAGGGAAACGGTGAAACCCGGCGAAGCCTTTAACAAACTTATCGCCTTTGAGGACAGACCCTGGGAGTATGATTGCTGGAATATCGATACCTTCTACGAAGATAAGCCCATGGATACGATCCTTACGGGCTTTAAGGCAGAAGAAAACACTCACGAGCGCTTTACGATCCTGGTGACCAGGACCTTTGAAAATTCGGAGATAACCCAGAGGATCTCCTTCTACAAAAATTCACGAAGGATCGATTTCAAGACCCATATCGACTGGAAGGAGCAGCAGATCCTTCTCAAGGCCGCATTCCCTGTGGATGTGGTCACCGATAAGTGTACCTGCGATATCCAGTTCGGTAACGTGGAACGCCCTACTCACAGAAATACCTCCTGGGACGAGGCAAGATTTGAGATCTGCTCCCACAAATGGGTGGATGTGGCCGAAAACGGCTACGGCGTGGCGATCCTCAATGACTGCAAGTACGGTTCCGACGTGAAAGAGAGCACCATAAGGCTAACCCTCCTTAAATCCGGTATCTTCCCCAATCCCGATGCGGACAAGGGCGAGCATGAGTTTGTTTACTCCATCTACCCTCACATAGGTGACTTCAGGGAGTCCGGAGTTGAAGATGAAGCCTTTAAGTTAAACGTTCCCGTGATCCTTAAGTCCGCTTGGCTTGAAGCAGGCAGCTCAAGATCCTTTGTTTCTGTAAGCGAACCCGGTGTATATCTTGACGCACTGAAGGAAGCGGAAGATAAGAGAGGCATCATCCTTCGCGTACACGAAGCCTTCGGCAGCAGACGCACCGTCAGGATCGATGTATCGGGCCTTGATATAAAGAAAGCAGATCTTTGCGACTTGATGGAGCGGGAACTTGGATCCGAGATCCTTAAGTTTTCGGAGGGTGTCATCACCGTCACCATAAAGCCCTATGAGATATTGACATTCAGGCTGAGATAGGATTATTGATAATACAGAACAAAGAAAAAGGGCTTCGTTACAGAAGCCCTTTTTTAACGGTCATTTATAATCAGCATATTATCCGCACTTTTCTTTCGGACAAATATTTTATCATCCCCTCCGAGGGTTCCGCATCCGTGATGATACAGCTGAAATCCTCGGGATCCGCATAGCGCATCATGGAGGTGACTCCGAACTTAAAACTGTCCGCCAGCAGGTACGCCTCGTCGCAGAGGGCCATGGCGGCTTTTTTAATTTCATATTCTTCAAAAGAAGCGTTGCACACACCCTGATCCATGGATATGCCGGTGCAGGCCATGATGGCCTTCTTTACATGGAAATTGTTAAGGCTTTCAAGGGTAGCGGCTCCCACCAGTGAATCCGTGGCACGGTTAAGGGTGCCGGGAAGGGCTATGACCTTGAGGTTCGGGTGGGAAAGAGCATTGTAGATAAAGGGTATGCTGTTTGTAACAACAGTAAGGTTATTGAACTTATCCAGGAGATTAACAAGGGGCAAAGTGCTGGAGCCCGTATCGATAAAGAGGGTGTCCCCGTCCTTGATGAGCCCTGCCATCTTCTCCGCAATGGAAAGTTTTAAGTCAAGATGTATGGTATTTCTTTCCTGGAAGGTACGAAGGCCCACTGCCTTGTTCTTTTCAACGGCAACAACTCCGCCGTAAACCTTTTTGACGCTGCCACGCTCCGTGAGTGTGTCGATATCCCGCCTTAAGGTGTTTTTGGACACATTAAAGTATTCACAGAGTTTGTCCAAAGAAACGGATTTGTTTTTAAGTATATAATTTTCAAGTTTATCTATTCTGTCTACGCGCATTTTGCTTTCTCCCCTCTACATATGTCACACCGTTGTACCCACATTCAACCTTACCAAACCTTATCAAAAAATGCAATAAACTTTACCAAAAGATAACCAAATATGCATAGATTTCTTTCTCCAAAGAATATATAATCCTTTGTAAAGTGAAGGATTGTGTTCACAGGAGGTCATATGTCAAATTCATTTATAATGCCAAAACAGATTGTTAGCGGCAGTGATGCCCTGAATCAGGCAAAGTCCCTTTTCAATAAACTTGGCAGAAAAGCCCTTGTGGTGACCGATGAATCCATGATAAAGCTTGGTAATCTGTCCCATGTGGAATCTGCACTCAAAGACTGCGGTCTTGAATATGCGGTCTTTTCGGGGATCACCGGAGAGCCCACCGACAAGATGATCGAGGAAGGCCTTAAGGTCTATAAGAGCGAAAACTGCGATTTTCTTATTGCTCTTGGCGGCGGAAGCCCCATAGATTCCATGAAGGCTATCGGTGCAATTGTGGGTAACGGCGGAAAGATCACCGATTATCTCGGCAAAGTCATTGAGAAAGAAACACCTCCCATGGTGGCTGTTCCCACCACAGCCGGCACCGGTTCCGAGGCAACACAGTTTACCATCATCACGGATACTGAGCGGGACATCAAGATGCTTTTAAAGGGTGCCGTTCTTATGCCCGATCTTGCAGTAATAGATCCGAGATTCACCCTTACGG
The DNA here is from genome assembly GCA_016280465.1 of Lachnospiraceae bacterium. GTDB lineage: Bacteria > Bacillota > Clostridia > Lachnospirales > Lachnospiraceae > UBA1258. Next base: position 5,235 of record JAEEGT010000118.1, read on the forward strand.
CACCTAAGAAGATCACCGCTTCCACGGGACTTGATGCCCTGTGCCATGCAAGCGAGGCCTTCACATCCAGAAAGGCACAGCCCCTGTCCGATGTGTTTGCGGTTTCCGCGGTTAAGAGAATTTTCAAGTATCTTCCAATTGCATATACAGACGGAAGTAACGTGAAAGCCAGAGAGGAGATGTCCCTTGCGGCTTTGGAAGCGGGTATTGCTTTTAACAACTCTTCCGTAACCATAATTCACGGTATGAGCCGTCCCATCGGCGCACTGTTCCATGTGCCCCACGGTGTGAGCAATGCCATGCTTATTGAAAAGTGTTTCGGCTATGTGCTTGACGGAGCCTATGACAGATTCGGCCGCCTGGGTCGTGAGATCGGCGTAGCAACGGAATCTGATTCAGATGAGGATGCGGCTAAGAAGTTCTTAAAAGCCACCGTGGATCTTGTAAAGCTTTGCGAGATCCCCTCAATTGAAGGCTACGGAATAGACAAAGAAAAATTCAAGTCTGTCATCGACAAGATGAGCGAGGATGCGGTATTCAGCGGAAGCCCTGCCAATACCGCCAAGGAAATAGGTATCGAAGACGTTAAGAAGATCTACTTAAGTCTTTGCGAATAGGAGAATTCTAGAAATGTCACTTATAACCATGAAGGAGCTCATAAAGCGGGCCGAAGAAAAGAATATAGCCGTGGGCGCCTTTAACGTTGCCAATATGGAGATGCTCATCGGTGCCGTGACCGCGGCCGAGAAGCTCAACACTCCCATAATAATCCAGATAGCGGAGTCAAGGCTTGCTTATTCTCCTCTTTACATGATAGCACCCATGATGGTGGAGGCTGCGAAAAAAGCAAGCGTTCCCATAGCCGTGAATTTCGATCACGGCAAGACCCGTGAAAATATTCTCAAAGCTCTGGAGTACGGCTTTACTTCCGTTATGTTTGACGGTTCATCTTTGTCTCTTGATGAAAATATCAGGGAGACCAACGCGGTAGCGGCTGTGGCAAGGAACTTCGGAGCCACCGTTGAAGCAGAACTGGGAGTATTATCCGGTAACGAAGGAGAGGGCGATGTGGCAAAGAGCCTGTACACCAAGCCCGGCGATGCCGTTCTTTTTGCTGATAAGACCGATATTGACTGCCTGGCCGTTGCCATAGGCAATGCCCACGGAAAATATGTAAAGACTCCCAATCTTCAATTTGATATACTTAAGGAAATACACGAAAGAGTGGATCTTCCACTGGTACTTCACGGGGGTACGGGCATTAGCCCCGAGGATTTTCAGAAGTGCATTTCTCTCGGAATCCGCAAGATAAACATTGCCACCGCCAATTTCGAAGCCTGCATGACCGGCGCCTTCAATCTCTTTGAAGGGGAGGGCCCCAGGAACTATTTCACCATGAACGAAGCCATGGTGGAAAGCGTGAGAGAGACGGTGGAAAACCATATAAAAATCTTCAGTTTCATGTAGATAAAACAGGAGCGCATATGGAATACGTTAAATTTGACAGCAAAAGACCCATGGATCTGGTACTTCTGGGGCGTATCGCGGTGGATTTCAATCCCGTGGACTATTTTAAGCCCCTTGAAGAGTGCACCACCTTCAAAAAATACCTGGGAGGATCCCCTGCCAACATAGCGGTGGGAATTTCCCGTCACGGCATGAAGGCCGGTTTCTTTGCAAGGGTTTCCGACGATCAGCTGGGGGACTTTGTAACTCATTATTTTGAAAAAGAAGGGGTAGATACGTCAAGGATCCGTCGCTGCCAGCACGGAGAGAAGATAGGACTTACCTTTACGGAGATCCTTTCACCAAATGAATCTTCCATCCTTATGTACAGAAACTGCATCGCCGATCTTCAGCTTTGCGTTGACGATATCGATGAGGAATATATAAAGAACAGCAAGGCACTCCTTATTTCCGGCACAAGTCTTGCCGCAAGTCCCTCGAGAGAGGCTGCCATCAAGGCCTGCATGCTGGCACGAAGGACCGACACACCAATAATCTTTGATATCGACTATCGGTCCTACACCTGGAAGAACGAGGATGAGATCTCCATCTACTATTCCATGGTGGCAGGATTTGCCGACATAATCATGGGTTCAAGGGAAGAGTTCGATCTGACCCAGAAACTCATCAAACCCGGCATGAATGACGAAGAGACCGCGGCTTACTGGTTTAAGAAAAATGCAAAGATCGTGGTCATCAAGCACGGCAAGGAAGGCTCCACCGCCCACACCTGTGACGGCGGAAAGTTTTCCATCAAGCCTTTCCCTGTGGACTGCTTAAAGAGTTTCGGAGGCGGAGACGGCTACGCATCCGGCTTCCTCTACGGCCTCTTTAACGGCTGGGAGATCATCGACTGTCTGGAATTCGGCAGTGCCGAAGCTTCCATGATGGTTGCCAGCCACTCCTGCTCCGACGACCTGCCCAATGCTGATGCGGTTCGCAAGTTCATAGCAGATGAGAAAGCAAAATACGGTGAGATGATTGCAAGAGGATAATACCTTGAGCGAACGCAAACATCGAAAAGTTACTCGCGAACCGGCTCCACTACGCTCGACTAATCGCTAACTCCGGCTATGTGTCATGGCACGTTCGCCTATGGGGCCTCTCGCGCCAGACACCAAGCCTGCGTAAGCGCTGGATTCTCGCTTCGGTTCCCGCCTAACTTTCGCTCATAATCTTTTCGAGTTTGCCGTTCGATGATGGTATTCCATGCAGAGTATTTAGGAGGTATTTAATTTGAAAACAATAAGAATGACAACCGCTCAGGCGTTGGTAAAGTTTTTGGACGCTCAGTACGTGGAGCGTGACGGCGTTGAGACCAAATTCGTGGAGGGCGTGTTTACCATCTTCGGCCATGGCATCGTGCTTGGCCTCGGTCAGGCTCTCGATGAAAATCCCGGAAGCCTTAAGGTATTCCAGGGCCGTAATGAGCAGGGCATGGCCCACGTGGCAGCAGCCTTTGCCAAGCAGAATAACAGGAAAAAGATCATCGCATGTTCTTCTTCCATAGGCCCCGGTGCCGCAAATATGGTCACAGCCGCTGCCTGCGCAACGGTGAATAACGTACCCCTTCTTATGCTTCCTGGTGACACCTATGCAACGAGACAGCCCGACCCCGTGCTTCAGCAGGTGGAGCAGCCCACGAGCCTCGGCACCACTACCAACGATGCTTTCAGGGCCGTTACCAAATACTTTGACCGTATCGTGCGCCCGGAACAATTGATGAACGCCATGATCAATGCCATGCGTGTTCTCACGGACCCTGCGGAAACAGGCGCTGTATGCATCGCTCTCAGCCAGGACGTTGAAGGCGAAGCCTACGATTATCCCGAATATTTCTTTGAAAAACGTGTCCACAGGATAGTCCGCACCGTTCCTTCCGAGGCGGAACTTTCCGATGCGGTTGAGATCATAAAGAAAGCAAAGAAACCCCTTGTGATTTGCGGAGGCGGCGTGCGCTACTCCGAAGCCGGCGATGTTCTCATGAAATTCTGCCGCGAGTTCAATATCCCCTATGCGGAGACTCAGGCCGGAAAGAGCGCCACAAAATCTTCCTGCGAATATAATCTGGGCGGTATCGGTGTTACCGGTAACAGTGCCGCCAATACAATAGCAAGAAAGGCCGATGTGGTCATAGCCGTGGGCTCCCGCCTTACGGACTTTACCACCGGCTCCAAGTCCCAGTACTCGGACAAAGCAAAATTTGTAAACATTAACGTTTCCCGCTTCCATGCTTACAAGATGGATGCACTGAGCGTGGTGGGCGATGCCAAGGAAACCCTTAAGCGCCTGGCTTCAAAACTCAGAACCTCAGGATATAAGAGTTCCTATACCACCGAGATAGAAAAAGCAAGAACGGACTGGGCCAAAGAAATGAAGCGCCTGGCGAACTACTCCTACGGCAAGGGCTTTAAGACCCTTATCCCCGCTCAGAACCCGGGCTCCGTGGAGGAATTTGTTAAGCTCTACGGCACGGAAGTTACTCAGGTTGCGGCTATCTGCGCCATCCGTGAGAATATCCCCAAGGATGCGGTAATTACCGGCGCTTCCGGTTCTCTTCCAGGAGACCTTCAGCGCATGTGGACCACGGACACTAAGGACGCATACCACATGGAGTACGGTTATTCCTGCATGGGTTACGAGGTTTCTTCTGCCCTTGGCTGCAAACTGGCGGACCCTTCCAAAGAAGTGTACGCAATGCTTGGAGACGGAAGCTTCCTGATGCTTCACAGCGAACTCATTACCTCCCTTCAGGAAGGAAAGAAGATCAATGTGCTTCTTTTTGATAACTGCGGATTCGGATGCATCAATAATCTGCAGATGTCAAACGGAGTGGGAAATCTTGCGACGGAATTCAGATACCGCGATGAAAAGGGCGGTCTGAACGGAAGCCTGATCCCCATCGATTATGCCAAGGTGGCTGCGGGCTACGGCTGCAAGACCTATACCGTTCACACCATAGAGGAACTTAAAAAAGCTCTTCGAGGAGCACGTCGCAGCAAGGTTTCGACCCTCATCGACATCAAGGCCCTTCCCAAGACCATGACCGACGGCTACGATTCCTGGTGGAATGTGGGTGCTGCCGAAGTTACCTCCAAACCCGCCGGCCGCGAAGCCTACGAGCGAGTGATCGACAACCGTAAGAAAGCAAGACAATACTAAAGGAGATGAACAGTCTGGTGGACTGTTCATGGGAGCGCCTTGACTCGCTGAGCGAGTCAGCGACCCGTGGCTTGGAGTGAAAAGAATCAGTTAAAGGAGACAATACATATGCTAAATCAAGAAAACGTTCACCTGGGCATTGCGCCCATTGCCTGGACCAACGACGACATGCCGGATCTGGGCGCTGAAAACACCTTCGAACAGTGCGTCAGCGAAATGGCCCTTGCGGGCTACGAAGGCTGTGAGATCGGAAACAAATACCCTCAGGATGTGGAAACCCTTAAGAAGGCCCTTGCTCTTCGCAATCTGCAGATCTGCAACTGCTGGTTCTCCACCTTCCTGATCTCAAAGCCCTACGAAGAGACCGAGAAAGAATTCATCAAAAAAGTTGAATTCCTTAAGGCCATGGGAGCCAAGGTCATCGGTGTGTCCGAGCAGTCCTACTCCGTTCAGGGTCAGATGAACACTCCCGTGTTCGGTCACAAGCACATCATGGATCAGGATGAGTGGAAGCTTCTTTGCGACGGTCTTAATAAGCTGGGACGTGTAGCCAAAGAACGGGGTATCGATCTTACCTTCCACCATCACATGGGCACCGTTGTCCAGACCGAAGCAGAGGTTGACTACATGATGGAGCACACAGACCCCGAGTACTTTTCCCTTCTTTTTGACAGCGGACACTTTGCTTATTGCGGAGTGGACCCCGTAAAGATGGTAAAGAGATACGCGGACCGCATCAAACACGTGCATCTTAAGGACATCCGTCCCGAGGTGGTAGAGAAGGTTAAGCGCGAAAACTTAAGCTTCCTTCAGGGCGTGAGAGAGGGTGCTTTTACCGTACCCGGAGACGGCTGCGTGGACTTTGATTCCATCTTCAAGGTACTTGAGGATACAGGCTACAAGGGCTACATGCTGGTAGAAGCGGAGCAGGATCCCGCCAAGGCCAATCCCCTTGAGTATGCCATTAAGGCACGTAAGTTCATTAAAGAGCACGCAGGAATCTAAGAAAGTCAATTAAGTCCGTAACGGGCCTGACAGGGCGCCGCGGCGGTGAACATTATAAGGAGAAAAAATATGGTAACATTCGGCGTAATCGGTGCAGGACGCATCGGTAAAGTACACACAGAAAGCATTTGCCTTCACGTTAAAGGCGCAAAGATTAAAACTCTTGCAGATCCCTTCATGAGCGATGAGGTTGCTGCATGGGCCAAGGACCTTGGAGTTGAGAACACCACCAAGGATTATCACGAGATTCTTAACGATCCCGAGATTGATGCTGTAATGATCTGTTCTTCCACCAACACTCATTCCCCCATCTCCATCGAAGCCATCAAAGCGGGAAAGCACGTGTTCTGTGAAAAGCCCATCGACCATGATCTTGCCAAGATCAAAGAGGTGGTTGAAGCTTTAAAGGGCACCAAGATCAAATATCAGGTAGGCTTCAACAGAAGATTCGACCACAACTTCGAGGCAGTTCGCAATGCGGTTGCTTCCGGCAAAATCGGCGAGCCCCACATCATCAAGATCACATCCCGCGATCCCGAGCCTCCGTCAGCAGAGTATGCTGCAGTTTCCGGCGGTATGTTCCTTGACATGACCATTCACGATTTTGATATGGTACGGTACCTTGCAGGCTGTGATGCGGAAGAGATCTATGTTCAGTCCGCAGTCCTTGTGGATCCCGCCATCGGACAGGCAGGGGACGTTGATACCGCACTTATTACCCTTAAGATGGCTAACGGAGCCCTTGCAATGATCGACAACTCCCGTAAGGCAGTTTACGGCTACGATCAGAGGGCCGAAGTATTCGGTTCCAAGGGCATGGTACAGACTGCCAACGATACCGAATCTACCATGGTATTCAGCGGAGATCAGGGTATCGTAGCAGAGAAGCCCCTTTACTTCTTCCTTGAAAGATACATGGAGTCCTTCTCAAGAGAAGTCCGTCTCTTTGTCAAAGCCATCGAGGAAGACACCGACACTCCTCTCGGAGTTATGGACGGCTTAAAGCCTGTTCTTATGGGCATCGCAGCCAAGAAGTCCGTGGAAGAGCACAGACCTGTAAAACTTTCTGAGATTCAGTTTTAAGATCATAATACGCGATTGTAAACTCGACAATTCACTCGCAACCCGGCTCCACTACGCTCGACTAATCGCTAACTCCGGCTATGTGTCATGGCACGTTCGCCTATGGGGCCTCTCGCGCCAGACACCAAGCCTGCGTAAGCGCTGGATTCTCGCTTCGGTTCCCGCCTAATTGTTGCTCGTTGAATTTCGAGCTTTACCAATCGCTTGTATATTCTAAAACTATAGGAGCATATATGTTCACAGAATTTGTATATCCCGAGTTCGACGCGTCGGGTAAGAAGCAGCTTTGTACATACGGTGCCGAGAATGACATGATGATGGACATTGCCGTGTATCGCATGAAGAAAGGTGATACAAAAACATTCCTTTCAAACACCGAGGAAACCGCGGTGCTGGTGGTTCTCGGTAAGGTTTCTTTTGAATGGAACGGAGAGAAGAAAGAAGGCTTCAGACACGATTTCATCAATGAAGGCCCTTATTGCCTCCATGCCTGCAAGGGCGTTGAAATAAAGATTGTGGCTTTGGAAGATTCCGAAGTGCTGGTGCAGAAAACAGATAACGAGCGCGATTTCACTCCCGTATTCTACACTCCCGAAACCTGCACCAACGATACCTTCGGTAAGGGCCTGTGCGAGGACCGCATGGAGCGCACCGTTCGCACCATCTTTGATTACAGCAACGCACCTTACTCCAACATGGTTAACGGTGAAGTTATAAATCATCAGGGCAGCTGGTCAAGCTACACGCCTCACAGCCATCCCCAGCCTGAAGTGTATTATTACCGCTATGAGCGCCCCGAAGGCTTCGGAGCCTGCTTTATAGGTGAAAGTGCCTTCAAGATCGCTGACGGAAGCGCAGCCCACATCACACCCGGCAAGAATCACCCCCAGTGCACCGCACCGGGCTTTCCCATGTACTATTGCTGGATGATCCGCCATCTTCCCGGCAACCCTTGGACCACCAGAGACGATGATCCCAGATATCTCTGGATCAAAGAATTATAGTTTGGATTATTAAAACAGCCCCTCAAATGAGGGGCTGTCTTTTATTTTAGCGTTATCTTAAAGCACTGCGGCATTCTGCTTTCAGGTGCTTCCTTAAGGGTGATCCGCAGCCCTTCGTGGTCGCAGATCCAGGCGGCGACAGAGTTGTGACAGACAGGGGAATCTCCGCCGGAACGGCCTGTGTCCCCGATCAACAGTTCCACGTGTTCAACGCAGGTCCCGTACCTTGCGGTGTTCAGGGACTTAATGTGTATTTCTTTGGAGGGCTTCATCTGGAAGGCGTAAAGTACTCCTTCTTTGTAGGTGAATCTGAAATCACCTTCATCATAGGCTATTTCGCCCTCTGCGAAGGTGCCTGCCTTGATCTGATGATCTCCTTCTTTGTAGAACCTGTAAGGTCCGGTCTCGTAGATCCCTTCACCGTTAATTCTAAGCCACTCACCGATCTCGGAAAGCACGCGGGTTTCTTCTTCCGTAAAGGTACCGTCGGGCTTGGGACCGATGTTAAGAAGGAGCATTCCGTTTTTGGATACCACGTCGATGAGTGTTGTTATACATTCATAGGAAGACTTGAAGGTGTTGTCTTTGGTGTAGCCCCAGGAGCGGTTTCCGATGGCGGTGTCCGTCTGCCAGGGGTAGGGGAAGATATCCCCGAGGGATCCCCGTTCCACATCCAGGGTGGCGGTTCCCAAGGGGAAAGCGTTGTGCTTAAAATCGATGGTCACTTCCGTGCCCCATTCCTCGGCCCTGTTATAGTAGTAAGCCGCCAGTTTTTTGAGCCAGGGCTTGAAGTTTTCATGCTGGATCCACCAGTCAAAGTAAAGAAGCCCCGGACGGTATCTGTCTATGAGCTCGCAGGTGCGCACCAGCCAGTCTTCGCACCACTCGTCGGTAGGGCCTGCCTCGTCCACTGTGTCGGTGGTAGCGATCATGTCTCTGCCCAGCTTTTCTTCGTAGTGGGCGGGAGCGTAGAAATCAAACCATTCTTTGGAAGGGTCGATGTCACTTTCGAAGGTCCGGCCCATGTTCATAAAGAAATAGTGCTCCGCTCTGTGGGAAGAAGCACAGAACTTAAGTCCCTGTTTCTCGCATTCTTCCTTTAATTCCCCGGCCACGTTACGCTTAGGCCCCATCTTTGCCGCATTCCAGCGGTTAAAGTCCGTATCGTACATGGCAAAGCCGTCATGGTGCTCCAGTACCGGTACCACAAATCTTGCACCCGCATTCTTAAAGGTTTCGATCCAGCGGTGAGCATCAAACCCGGAACCGGTAAAGCTCGGGATAAAATCCTTGTATCCGAAATCCTTCTGAGACCCGTAGGTCTTTACGTGGTGTTCAAATTCTTTGGTACCTTCCTGATACATGTTCCTTGAGTACCATTCGTTGGAAAAGCCGGGAACGGAGTAGATCCCCCAATGGATAAAGATGCCGAACTTCCCGCCGTAGTACCAGTCGGGAGTTTTCCTGCCCGAAAGGGACTTCCAGTCCGCTTTGTATCTGCCTGCGGCAATTGTCTTGTCTATTAGCGAAAGATATTCACTTTTTGTCATGATAACCCCCGAAAAAGAAATGTATATGCATAACATATCATTGTTTCGTTAATTTTACTATGCAAAATTTGCTTTTAGACCAAGATATACCCACCTAATGACAAAAAATGCACATAAATTACCCAAAAGTTACAAAAAAGTGAATAGAAATCACCAAAGAAAAACTGTATGATGTACTCAACAGTTGTAAATAAGTCGCGACCACTGTGCCGTGACTCACAACCATAATCATTGGAGGTTAACTATGAAAAAGACAAGCAACAAAATCGCAGCTTTGGTTCTTTCGGCTGCAATGTGCGTTACCTTGTTGGCAGGCTGTGGCAAGACCACGACCGCAAGTGACAGCACACCCGCTTCGACTTCCAAGGCTTCAGTAAGCGCTTCTGTTGAAGAAAAGCAGCCTGAAGTTAAGGGCTATTCCGAAGCACCCATGCTCGCAGATCAGGTTGCGGCAGGTACTCTTCCCAAGGTTGAGGACAGAGTTCCCGATGCTGACAACGTATTTGTAGAGACCAAGGACGCCAACGGCGATCCCATTGCCATCGGAACCTACGGCGGCAAGATCACCATGACAGGTGTTTCCGGATGGGGACTTTCCAGACCTATCAACGAATCCATCATCCGTTTCAACTGTGACGGAACCTGGTATCCAAATGTTATGAAGTCCATCGAGCACAACGCTGACTCCACAGTATGGACCTTCCATTTAAGAGAAGGTATGAAGTGGTCCGACGGTGACGACTTCAACGCTGACGATATCACATTCTGGTACTATATGTGCCACCGCAACAACTTCGACGGTAAGAAGAACGGCTGGAAATGCCTCCTTGATCAGAAGGTTGATGACGTTCAGACTTATCCCGAACTTGCCAAGGTTGATGATTACACCGTAACCTGGACATTCACTCAGCCCAAGTACGAATCAGACTTCATCCTTGACGGTGACTTCAAGTGGTGCTGGGCTCCTTCTCACTACCTTAAGGACCTCATCCCCAACTACGAAGGTTACGAATATGTTGAGAACCCTTACTGGCCCAACCCCGGTGAGCGTAACGAAGAAGCCGTTCTTGCAGCAGCAAAGACTCTCGGCATCGAAGGTTCTTCCACCAAGGACGTTGGTAAGGTTGCAACCTACAACTGGTGGAACTGCTCCGGACTTCCTACTCTTTGCGCATTTACCCTTCCCGCAAACAGCTCCATTAAGGATCCTCTTTGCGTAGCAGTCAGAAACCCTTACTACTGGAAGGTTGATGCTGAAGGCAAGCAGCTTCCTTACCTTGACGAACTTAACTTCTACACCTGCGAAGATGAGCAGAGACTCCTTCTTTTCCGTGACGGAACCCTTGATATCATTGATATCGGTGTCGGCGACATCGCTTCCACCCTTTCCGACATGGGCGGCGCTGCTTCCCTTAAAACCTTCGCAAGCGTTGAATGGGGCGATACCCAGATCACCTTTAACTACACCATCGCTGATGAGAACTATGCAAAGCTCTTTGCTAACCCTGATTTCCGTCAGGCAATGTCCATCTGCGTAGACAGGACCAAGGTTTCCGAACTCCTTTCCGAAGGCTTCCTTGAGCCCGGTCAGTGCGCCCCCGGTGTCGGCAACTTCGGTTACGATCCCGAATGGACCAACAAGTGGACCGAGTACGATGTAGCTAAGGCTAAGAAGCTCCTTGAAGGCTGCGGACTTGTAATGGGCAGCGACGGCTTCTACACATTTGCTGACGGAACTCCCCTTCGTATAGACTTCTATACCTATGACAACCCTGAATCCGATACCAACAACTTCGCTGTTCTTGCTCAGTACTTCAAGGCAGCAGGTATCAACTGTGCACAGAAGAACATGGAACTTTCCGCATACGACCAGGCTATCGACAACAACGACTGGTGCGCATGTATCGGACCTCACACCTCCATCGGTGGACTTGGTCTTAACGACAGACCCGCTCCCTTCGTTCCCATCGCTCAGGCAGCTGAGTGGTACGGCGAATACGGTACCTACTACGGAACAAACGGCGCTCAGGGTGTTAAGCCCGAAGGCGACATGGCTAAGCTTGTTGAACTCTACGAACAGTGGAAAGCAACAGACGGTGATGCTGCAAGAGAAGCTATCGCTCTTCAAATCTACGAGATCCACAAGAACAACCTTTGGACCATCGCTTACATGAAGAACGGCAACGGCTATGTTCTTGCAAACTCCAAGATCCAGAACTACGCAGACACCCTTGTTTATGCCGACAAGTACCAGAACGCCAACATCGTTCACTATGCAACACTCTTTATAGCCGAATAAGTTTTGACTTCTTTGCCAAACTTATAAGTCTAACTTAACCCCGGAGACGTGGGAACAGGTTTCCACGTCTCCGGTTTTTTAAAAAGTAAGAAAGGGACACTTCTCATGGAAGCGTTGAAAGACTTTTTCAGGAAAGATCTGGTTCAATACATCATAAAGAGAATACTGATGTTCATTCCCACCCTTCTCCTGATATCTGTATTGGTTTTTTTCGTTATACAGCTTCCTCCCGGAGACTATGTTTCCGCGCAGATCTCTGCGCTGGCTTCCGAGGGTGAGCTTGTGGATGCGGACTATGCCGCAGCAATGAGGGCCGATTACGGCCTGGACCTGCCTGTATGGCAGCAGTATGTCAAGTGGATCAAGGATATCATCTGGACTCCCACCGATTCACCTTACTACAGACTTTATCACTCACATCACAACTGGAAGTATTCTTTTGCTTACGGTCGTGACGTCTGGAGCGTTGTTAACGAACGTCTCGGACTCACCATTGCCGTAACCGGTATCATAATGATCTTCCAGTACCTGGTTTCTATCCCTATTGCGGTCTATGCAAGTACCCACCAGTATTCCGCGGGCGACTACATATCCTCCATCATAGGATTTTTAGGAACCGCCATTCCGAACTTTATTTTGGCAATTGTGCTGATGTATCTCTCTTACAAATGGACAGGCAGCGCCAACGTGGGTCTGTTCTCACAGGAGATGCTGAAAAACGGCGTTCACTTATATAATTTCGGCGAATTCATGAAGCGCATGATCATCCCCATCATCGTTATCGGTACCAGCGGAACCTGCGGTATCATCCGTTCCGTCCGTGCCCAGATGCTTGATGAGGTTGCAAGACAGTACACCCTCACGGCCCGTGCCAAGGGCGTATCCGAAGGCAAGATCGTCATGAAATACTGTTTCCGTGCCGCAATGAACCCTACGGTTTCGGGCCTCGGCGGAGTGCTTTCAAGCCTCTTCTCCGGATCCACGGTAACCGCCATGGTTCTTAACATGCAGATCCAGGGCCCCGTTCTTTTTAAGGCTTTACAGTCTCAGGACATGTACCTTGCGGGTGCCATCGTTATGGTCCAGGCTGTGCTGGTCGTTATCGGTATCCTTCTTTCCGATATTGCCCTTGCCTTCCTTGATCCCAGGATCCGCTACTCAGGAGGTGGAAGATAATGGCTAAGAAGAAAACTAAAGAAGATTATTATCTTGCCTCCCAATGGACACTGATGGCGAGAAAACTGAAAAAGCACAAACTTGCCAAAGTATCCTTTATAATCCTTGCAATACTTTATATCGCAGCTTTGTTTGCGGATTTCCTTGCTCCTTACGGACTGGAGGACTTCGACGGCCTTTATAAGAACAGTGCTCCCGTACAGATCCACACGGTCTATGAAGGCGAGAATGTAGGCCCTTACATCTACAAGCTTACAAAGACCATCAACAAGACCGATTTCACCATCACCATGAGTGAGGATACTTCCGAGTACTATAAGATCAAATTCTTTGTACACGGCGTTCCTTACAAGATCTTCGGACTCCTTCCCTGCGACCTTCACCTTTTCGGTGTTTCGGACGGATCCAAGGGCGGCACCGGAGCCAAGATATTCCTTTTTGGTGCGGATTCCCTGGGGCGTGACATATTCTCCCGTGTGCTGCTCGGAGCGAGAATTTCCCTGACGATCCCCTTTGCCAGTGCCATCATTTCCTTCTTCCTCGGCATTGCCATCGGTTCCGTTTCCGGTTACTTCGGCGGCGTCATCGATATCGTTATCCAGCGTATCATCGAGGTTATAGGTGCGGTTCCCCAGATCCCTTTGTGGATGGCTCTTTCCGCAGCGATCCCTCCCGGAATCTCCACCATCAAGATGTACTTTTACATGACATTGATACTGTCCTTCATAAACTGGACGGGTATGGCCAGAGTCGTGCGAGGCAAGTTCTTATCCCTTAAGAACGAAGATTATGTCATGGCAGCACGTCTTTCAGGCGTATCCACCTGGAAGATCATCTGGAAGCACCTGGTACCCGGTTTCATGAGTTACCTTATCGTATCCATGACCCTTGGTATCCCCGGATCCATCGTAGGTGAAACATCCATGTCCTACCTGGGCCTCGGTATCAAGTCTCCCGCCACCAGCTGGGGTGTTCTTTTACAGGAAGCAAGCTCCGTTACCGACGTAGCCAGCCGCCCTCACAAGCTCATCCCCATTATCTTCGTAACCATCACCGTATTGGCATTCAACTTCCTTGGTGACGGACTTCGCGACGCAGCGGATCCTTACAAGTAAGCAGGAGGAATTTATGGAAAAAGAAAACATTATTGAAGTAAAAGACCTCCATGTGGACATAAAGATGCTGGAGGGTCTCCTTACCCCCGTGCGCGGTGTGAATTTCGAGATAAAGAAGGGTGAGACTCTTGGACTCGTAGGTGAATCCGGATGCGGTAAATCCATCACCTGTAAAGCGATCCTCGGTATCAACGACAAGAAATGCGTGCCTCACGGCAAGATAGATTTTAGGACCGTTGACGACAAGGAGATCGACCTTCTTTCCCTTGATCCAAAGGGCAAAGAGATCCGCGATATCCGCGGCAAGCAGATTTCAATGATCTTCCAGGAGCCCATGGTTGCTTTTTCACCCATGTACACCATCGGAAATCAGATCAACGAGGCAACACTCCTTCACATAACCAAGGATAAAAAGAAAGCAAAAGAGATCTCCATGGAAGTTATGCGCAAGGTTGGTATCGCCAATGTGGAGAAGCGTTACAACCAGTACCCCCACGAGTTTTCCGGCGGTATGCTGCAGCGTGCCCTTATCGCCATGGCTCTTGTGTGCAATCCAAAACTCCTTATCGCCGATGAGCCCACCACGGCATTGGACGTTACCATCCAGGCTCAGATCCTTGAGCTCATGAAGGAATTACAGAAAGAATTTAACATGGCCATCCTCTTTATCACTCACGACCTTGGCGTAGTTGCCAAGATGTGTGACAGAGTGGCCGTTATGTACTTAGGGCGTATCGTGGAATCCGGCGATGCCGAGACCATCTACGCAAATCCCCAGCACCCCTACACCAGAGGTCTTATGGGTTCCGTACACAAGATCGGCGGTAAAAAGGACGAGCGTCTTTTCTCCATCGAAGGAACCGTTCCCCTGGCAATGAACCTTCCCAAGGCCTGCGGCTTTTACGATCGCTGTGATGCCCGCATTGAAGGACTTTGCGACAAGGCAGAGCCCGACCTTGTGGAGATCGAACCCGGTCACCAGATTGCGTGCTTTAATTGCCCCAATGCCGCCTGTCAGGCACAACGTGCCGCTGCGGAAGCAAGGATAAAGGAAGAAGAAGCCAGGGCAGCTGCGGAAGAGACGGAAGATAAGAAGGGAGGAAAGAAACGTGGAAAAAGATAACATTCTGGAAGTAAAAAACGTCCACAAGCGCTTTACCTCCAAGGGTATCACCGTACGTGCCGTAAGCGATGTTTCTTTTACCGTTAAAAAGGGCGAGACCATCGGTATCGTAGGAGAGTCGGGCTGCGGCAAGACAACTCTGGGACGTTGTATCGTCCGGGCATACGATGCTTCCGAAGGAGAAGTTTTCTATCGCACCGAAGCGGGCGAGGAACTTGATTTCCTTAAGGCAGACCGCAAGAAAATGAAAGAGATCCGAAAAGAGATCCAGATGATCTTCCAGGATCCTTATTCATCTCTCGATCCCCGTATGACGGTCCTTGATATCATCAAGGAACCTTTGAAGGCAAACTATCCCAAGATGTCCAAGGCCGAAATGGACAATAAGGCCAAGGAGATGGCGGCCCGTGTAGGACTTAATCCTTCCTACCTTATGCGTTATCCCCATGCTTTTTCCGGCGGCCAGAGACAGCGTATCGGTATCGCAAGAGCCCTTGTTTTAAACCCTTCCATCATTGTATGCGACGAAGCGGTGTCGGCTCTTGACGTATCCATTCAGGCTCAGGTCATTAACCTTCTTAAGGACCTTCAGAAGGAATTTAAACTTACATACCTGTTTATTTCCCACGATCTGTCGGTGGTTGAACATATCTCCGACAAGGTGGGTGTAATGTATCTTGGAAAGATGGTGGAGTACGGCTCCACGGAGCAGATCTTCGCTCATCCCAGGCACCCTTACACAGAGGCATTGATGTCTGCGGTTCCCGTGGCGGATCCCAAATACAGACAGGAACGTATCCCTCTTAAGGGTGAGATCCCCAATCCCGCAAATCCTCCGTCAGGCTGCTACTTCCACACAAGATGCCAGTATTGCACGGAGAAATGCAGTGAGAACACTCCCGAATATATCGAGGTTGAGCCCGGTCACTTTGTTGCTTGCTCACGCTGCGACGAACTGAACCTCAGAGGATTCGATTACAGTCAGCTTCAGTAGTACCAAGAGCCGGCTTTGGACCGGCAGGAGATCGATATGTCAAAACTTACAAAGTTTCTTTCCCTTGGAACGGATATGCTCAAGGCTGTTCCGGATACGGATCCGGCAGCATCGGCATCCTGGTTTTCCTATCGAAAGTACATAACCGCCCAGAAACTGGAAAAAGCACTCAATGCCCTTAAAGAAAGCCTTAAGGAATCGGGAGAGGAATTTGTTTATCCCGTCGCAGAAGGCTTAGGCAGGGTGAAGGTCTCGGTCAGCGAAAAGAACGCTCCCATCCTTTGCGAAGTGAGATTTTTCGAAGAGACCAAAGAGTCGCCCCTTGTAAGCGAATATGTGCCAAGCGGCAGGATAGGACTTATCCGGAAGATCACCGGCGAGGATGGTGTGCTTGAAACCGATATCCCGGCAGGTTTTTACCTTGTGAAGGTTTCAAAGGGCCCGGAATACAGCAGGGAATACCGTCACATCGAGGTAAAGACGGGAGAGAACCTTGAAATCTCATTTGAACTTCAAAGACTTATGGATCTTCCGGGTGAAGGCTTCTTTGCGGGAGACATACATCACCACAGCATTTACTCAAGTCCAGTGTGGGGCGGAACCGATGACGTTATCGAATCGGCCAAAGAAGTGGCGGATTCCATGCGCGCTATGGGCCTGACCTACGGAGCCCTCAGCGATCACCACAATATCTTTAATCACAAAGACTGGAAGGCCTGTGAGACAGGGGATTTTCTCCCCATACCTTCCAAGGAAATATCAACCAGCAACGGTCACGTGCTTTCTCTTGGGGTTGATGAGTACGATGTAATCTACAAGATCCCTGAAGCCAAGGACCGTACCGAAGATTACCTTCGTAAGGAGTTTGTCCGCATCACCGACGAGATACGCGAAAAGGGCGGACTTCCCCAGCTTAATCATCCCAGAGACCTTCAGATCTCCATTTCCTGGAACAGGGATTTCTACGACATGACGGAGATCTTTGAGACCGTGGAGATATGGAACGGATCAAACCCCATGTACTTTGGCTCCACCGATGCTCTGGCTGCACAATTTTGGAGAGACCTCCTGGAAGAAGGTCGTTACATTCCCGCTACCACCGGAAGTGATACCCATAATACAAGAGCCGACGATTATCACGTAATGTACGCGGAAGCAAAGTGGCTCTTTGACAGACTGGGACATATGCAGGAAGCTGAGTTCTCCAAACTTTCGGAGTATTCAAGGGAACTGAATGCCTTTCGCTTTATCTGCGGAAGATTCCTTCCCATGCTGGAAGTCTGGGCCAAGACAAGCCTTACCAGCGGCTGTGTCCGCACCTATGTTAAGCTTCCTGCCGGTGAGAGACCGGGGAGAAGCAATGTGCTCAGTGCCTTAAGATCGGGACACTCCTTCCTTACAAACGGCCCTGTTCTTACCATAAGCGTTAACGGTAAGTCCATGGGTGAAACGGCGGAAGTAAAGGACGGTAAGGCTAAGATAAAGATCTCGCTTCGAAGTAACCGCCCTCTTGAGAAGATCCTTCTTTATACAGGCAAAAAAAGAGAGACCGTTCTTACTCTTCCCAAGAAAGAACAGGCTCCCCTGTATGTTTACGATTGTGATATTACCGATATGGATCTGTCGGAAACGGGTTATGTGTTTGCCGTAGCTAAGGGCATGGAAGAAGAGGTTCCCATTACGAATCTTGCCATAACAAACCCCGTGCTCATAAAGCACATTTGATAACGGTCATCCCTTTTTCCTGGCTCCGCCCGACTTCCTGAAGTCGCTGGGTGACATACCGCTTATCTTCTTAAAGATACGGTTGAACTGGGAAAAGCTGGTAAAACCGCAACTTTCGGCAATGTCACTGATGCGGTTGTCGGTGGTGATGAGACGGTATTCCACGTTGCGGATCCTGGTCATCTGGATATAGGTCATGAGATTAAAGTGAGTTATGGCTTTAAACTGGTGAGACAGATAGCAGGAACTTATAAAGAACATGTCCGCCAGCATCTCCAGGGACAGATCCTCAGTGTAATGCGCGTGGATATAAGCTGTTATATCGTAGATCTTTCGCTCAATGGAGTTAAAACTTGCATCGTCCTTGTAGGTGTTCTTGTCAGCCAGTGTATACAGGGCGTGAAGAAACTCCTGAAACTTCATGTGGATATAGAAGGTATCGGTTTCGGAGCCCGTGTAAGAAGGGCTGTCGGAAAAAGAATAGATCTCGTTGAGGATACCGAAGAGTTTGCCCCGTTCCGTACCGTCGAACCTGTAAATGGGAACATCGGCACCAAAGGGCGAAAGGATCTTTTTGTA
The DNA here is from genome assembly GCA_016280465.1 of Lachnospiraceae bacterium. GTDB lineage: Bacteria > Bacillota > Clostridia > Lachnospirales > Lachnospiraceae > UBA1258. The sequence goes on from JAEEGT010000118.1 coordinate 23,556, forward strand.
GGTTTCGGGGATTCCGTATTTATCCTCCGGGAACATGAAACTGATGACCAGACGCCTTGAGGGATCGCCCTTGGGATACGAGGATTTATGCAGTCTTGAGGGCTGCAGGAGCACTATATCATTCTGCCTGATATGGTATGGATGACCTTCGATGAAATGCTCGGCTTCTTCACTTAAGAGTATCAGCATTTCGTAGAAAGAGTGGTAATGCTCGAATTCCATGTTGATGGCATAATCTCTTTCATCGTAATCAAAATAGTAAAAGGTGTTGTTGTTTAGGTCATTGATTATGATGAAATGCTTGTTTTCGTAAAGCAGGGATTCGTCTGACTGCATGTATGTTCCTTTCGATAAAGGGATTGAAGGAAATTTGATAAAAATTATAGCGTACAATTTTTGAAATAGCAACAAATCAGCGCAAATTTTGCGTTTTCTTTGCCGGATCACTTGGATCCGGACTATACAAACGGAGATGTTTTATATGTTTTCTGAAGCTGAGATCAAAACTAAACTAAATCTGCTGGCGGAAAGCTTCACAAGTGTCCTTTACGAGGAGGATGAGACCTTCCTTAAGAACATGGAGAAGAATAACCTGGCCGGCGATGACATCGCAAAATACAGGTTCTGGGAATGGACCCAGGGCGTAGGTCTTTTCGGCTTCTGGAAACTGTTTAAGGAGACCGGAAACAGGCAGTACCTGGATATCCTCATAAAATACTATGACAGACAGATGGAAGTGGGCTTTCCCGCAAAGAACGTTAACACCGTGACTCCGCTGCTTGCCATGTGCCTTGTGGGAGAGCATGAGAACCGCAGGGACTACCTTGAGGTCTGCGACGAGTGGGCCAGCTGGATCTACGAATCCTTCCCCCGTACCAGGGAAGGGGGCTTCCAGCACATCACTTCGGATACGCTTAACGATTCCGAACTCTGGGATGATACCCTTTACATGACGGTGCTTTTCCTTGCCATGTACGGTGTCATGACAAAGAACGATGACTACATTGAAGAAGCAACCTATCAGTTTCTTCTTCACATAAAATATCTGACGGACCGTAGGACGGGTCTTTGGTTCCACGGCTGGAGCTTCAATGAAAAGGGCAATTTCGCCGAGGCTCTCTGGGGCAGAGGCAATTGCTGGATCACCATGGCGATACCTGAATTTCTGTCTCTCGTTAAGATCGGAGGGGCCGATAAGAGATTCCTGACCCAGGCACTTTTGCGCCAGGCCGAGGCTCTGAAGGAATTTCAGAGTGATAGCGGCATGTGGCACACTCTTGTGGACGACCCCAAATCCTATGTTGAGTCCAGTGCCACCTGCGGCTTTGCCTATGGTTTGCTAAAGAGCGTAAATATGGGACTTTTGCCTGAAGAGTACAGGGCTGTTGCCATGAAGGCCCTTGAGCCTATAATGGGATATATCAACGATAAGGGTGTGGTGGAGCAGGTTTCCTACGGTACACCCATGGGTCGAAAGACTAAGGATTTCTACAAGGAGATCCCCATAAAATCAATGCCTTACGGACAGGCGCTGGCCATGCTTTTCCTGATGGAAGCGGCGGGGAAAGAATGAAAACCGGCATTGCTTAACGGAAGCAGTCGGGAAAGAGTGAGACGATGAAAAAGTACGGACTGGGAATCGATATGGGAGGCACCCATACGGCTGTGGGTCTTACGGACGACCTTCGTATCCTTGACAGGATCGAGTTTGCCACAAAGATCGGCGAGGGGATCCCAAACTATGTTGACAGGCTAAAGGAATACACAGAGGAACTTCTTTCCAGGAACGGCCTTGGTATTTCCGATATAGGCTCTGCGGGTATGGGGGTTCCCGGCAATGTGAACCTTGAGACCGGCATGGTTGAGTATGCCAATAACTTAGGCTTTAACAATGTGCCCTTCAGGGACATGGTGTCCAATGCTCTCGGTATCCCGGTAAACCTTGACAATGACGCAAATCTTGCGGCCATGGGAGAATATCTTCTGGGTAAGAGCAGCAAGTCCTCTTTTATCCTGGTGACTCTCGGCACGGGCGTGGGCTGCGGCATCATACTTAACGGAAAGATCTATCGAGGCATCAACTTTGCGGAAGGCGAAGTGGGCCACATGACCATAAAATACGACGGCATCACCTGTAACTGCGGAAGAAAGGGCTGCTTTGAAGCCTATGCTTCAGCCAAGGCCCTTGTGAAGATGGCCTGCGATGCCATGCAAAGCCATCCTGAATGTGCTTTGTGGAAATATTCGACTATTAACGGCAAGGCGGTCTTTGATGCGGCCGAGTCCGGAGATGAGATAATAAAGAACGTTATCTCGGAATACACAACCCTTCTTTCCGAAGGGCTCCTCAATGTGATAAACTTACTACAGCCCCAGGAGATCGCCATCGGAGGCGGCATCAGCGCAAGAGCGGATCTGTTCCTGCCCGAGGTGATCGACAAGGTCAGGGCTAAGGTATATTCCCGCAATTCGGCGAAGAACACGGTGATCCGCGCGGCAGAATTTGGTAATGATGCCGGGATTGTCGGCGCAGCCTGCGGCGATCGTCTGCATTAGGGCAGACAGCCCGAGTGGCACTTGAACGGACATGGACAGCGAATAACTTAAGGAGACACAAATGGAATCTCATTACAGAAAGATCCTTCACGATACCGAAGAATGGGTCATCCGTTCTTTGAGGACTCAGGAAACGGACAGTGAAAGCAAGGTATACGGTGCTTTTTACGACCGTAACCGTATGGTTCAGGCAAAGCACGCCCTGTACTGCGTGAATTATGAGATCGCCTGCTACTGTAACCAAGACAGTAGATTCCACGGCGATGTAAAGATCTATGACAGCATAATGGCCGCCCTTCGTTATGTACGCTCCGTACAGCACGAAAACGGTCTTTTTGACTATATTACCTGCAATTTCTTTTCAGCTCCCGATACTGCCTTCTGTATCGGGATCATCCTGCCTCACCTGCAGTTTTTGAGGATCAAAGAAAACCGCACGGAAAAAGAAACCGATATCTTCCATGCCCTGGATCTTATCTTCCACGCAGGAGTTTACGGACTTTTGGAAGGGGGCTTCCACACCCCCAATCACCGCTGGGCTATTTCGGCTCTTCTTTGCAAGGGCTATGAGTTTTACGGTGATGATAAGTTAAAAGAAGCTGCTTTTGAGTACCTTAAAGAGGGCATCGACTGCAACGAGGACGGCGAGTATTCGGAGAAGAGTGCCGGCAACTATAACGGCGTTAACAATCATGCAATGATCCTGCTCTCACAGGCTTTAAAGGATGATTCCTACGAAGCCAATGCGGTACGCAATTTACGGCTCATGCTTATGTACTGGGAGCCGGACGATTCCATATTCACCGCCAATTCCACAAGATTTGACAAGGACAGACTTGTATATCCCACCCAGTATTACCTTCACTATCTCATGATGGGACTTAAATGCAATGTTCCGGAATTCTTGTCCATGTGCAACCGTATCATGGAAATCGTCGATGAAAAACGGGTGGCTGCTCCGGATATTCTTATCTGGTTCATGCTTTATCCCGAGTTCAGGGCAGCAGACCTTAAGGGTTCCTACAGACAGCCGGATTTTGAGCGTTACTGCAAATGGTCGGGAATATACCGCGCAAGAAAGGGTAATTACTCCTACACCGTTATGAACGGGAAGTCAAATTTCCTGTATTTCCATGACGGAACCATTAAACTTGCGGTAAAGCTGGCAGGTTCTTTCTGCGAACATCGTGCTTTTATCAGTGAAGATATGGAAGTGCTTCCCGATGGCAGGATCCACTTAAGCCAGGTCATGCACGGCTGGTATTATCTGCCCTTCCCGGAAGATAAACTTCCCAATACTTCCGACTGGTGGCAGATGGAAAACACCACAAAGCGCCCTAAGAAATTCGGACCCGACATGCAAATTGATGTATGGATCAAAGAAGCAAAGGGCGGCGTGGACGTAACCTTTAAGACAAGGGGAGTGGAAGGCGCTCCCTGGAGGATAGAGATCGCCTTTAACGGCGTTGAGTTCATGCAGAACGATCATCTCGCCATGCCCGTTACCGGAAGTGAGATCCTGGTGGTCAAGGATGGATACCTTGAAGCCTACAACGAAGGGGACAGCATCACCGTGGGGCCTTGCTTCGGTGAGCACCGCTTCACCGAGGGCAAGGAGGATTCCGAAGCTAAGACGGCAGGTGCCGCAACTCTTTACCTTACGGATTACACCGAATTCGAACATACAATTCAGATCAGGAACAAGAGAGATCTGGAAGGATTCTAGAAAGTTTCGTGAGTTTACATCCCGCGGAAAAGACCTTTATTAAGGGTCTGTCCGCGGGATTTTTGCGTAATACGGGGATTTTTCCCGGAAAACCGGTTTCGTTGTTTCATAATCCAAAATCGCAACAACTCGTAACTTTGCCGCAAGACTTAAAGAGAAAAAAATCTGACACGTGTTTACAATCGAATAAAGACATGTTTCTCTGCCCTATGGGCGGAGGGAGTTTATTCGGGGGGATAATATGTCAGACAATACATTCAGAGGTCCCGCTGCGCCCAAGGATCCTACCATGAAGCGCCCTTTCTATTACATCATGAAGGGCAAGAAGGTTTTGGGGTCTCCTCAGAGTGACGGCAGGGGCATTCAGTTTATCTATGAAAGCGACGGCAGGCTCAAGACCAGTGCCAAGCTCGTGGGTAATCTTACCGACGAGACCATGATCGAAGAGCTTACCACCGTTTCGGGTCTTAAAAAACAGGTTCACGGCGTAGGTGTCATCGTGGAAAGGGCAGGGGAGCCTATCCCCGTTCGTTTTGCTTTCCAGATGTACGGTAAAAAGGACCCTTACGCATCGGGGACCACTCTCACCATGGACGTTCTTTCCGACGGAATGGAGCGTGTCCTTGATTTCCACGATGCAGACTGGTACGGCGACGATGTGGTACCGGGACAGATACGTTTCGAATTCGAAAAGCCCGGTCTCGAAGCCGACGTTACCGTTTGCTTTTATCTTAATGACGGCTATACCGCGCCCCCTCAGCTTGAGGATAAGCCCCTTGATTTTTCGGGGGAGTCTTACAGCGCCATGATCGACAAGTCTGTCCTTAACAAGGGCAATGTCCACAGACTTAAGAAAGCCATGGAAAAAGCAAGAGCGGGCCAAGAGGTTACACTTGGCTTTATCGGCGGTTCCATCACTCAGGGTGCGGGAGCAATTCCCATCAACACCGAGTGCTATGCCTACAATATCTTCAAGGGCTTCTGCGACCTTACGGGCCGTAAATACGATGACAACGTTAAATACGTCAAGGCAGGCGTGGGGGGAACTCCTTCGGAGCTTGGGATGTTGCGTTATGAGCGTGATGTCCTTGACGGCGGCAAAGTCACTCCCGACGTGGTGGTCGTTGAATTTGCCGTTAACGATGAGGGAGATGAGACCAAGGGAGACTGCTACGATTCCCTGGTCCGTAAGATTTATAACGGTCCCGGACATCCGGCAGTTATCCTTCTTTTTGCCGTATTTGCCGAAGACTGGAATCTGGAAGACAGGCTTAAGTGCGTGGGTGAGGCTTATAACCTTCCCATGTCCAGCACCAAGCAGGCTGTGGTGGAGCAGTTCTACAAGACTCCCGACACGGGACGTATAATTGCCAAGAGCCAGTTCTTTTACGATATGTATCACCCCACCAATGCGGGTCACAGGATCATGGCGGACGGAGTGGTGAAGCTCTTTAAGCTTGCCGATGAAAGTGCCGATGAGACGGACCTTGACATTACAGGTATCAAGCCACCCAAGAGTGCCGATTTTGAGCAGGTTTACTTTGTGGGCAGGAGCGATATTGACAAAGCACAGGCGGTTGTTTCCTTTGATGCCGGAGCTTTTACGGACACCGACAACAATACCCAGTATGTTGAAAGAAATCTGGATCTTTTCGGTACCAGGGAGTTTCAGGACAACTGGATGTACAACGGCACCAAGGCCGATACGGACAAAGACAAAGCGGTATTTACCCTTGATGTTAAGTGCAGGAGATTGCTGGTGGCCTATATGGATTCCGCATCCCCCGAGGTGGGATGTGCGGAGGTCTTAGTGGACGGAGTTAAGAAACTCTCCATAGATCCCCACATCGTGGGCTGGACCCATTGCAACGCCTACATCGCGATCCGCGAGGATGAATCAAAGCCTCACAAAGTGGAGGTAAAGATACCGGCCGGGGACAGAGACAAGATGTTCACTCTCCTTGGCTTCGGAATAGTAGATTGACGGAAGAACAGATGGCTAAAGATATAAATCCTATAATAAAAATGGACTATCCCGATCCCGATGTCATAAGGGTCGGAGATACCTACTATATGGTCAGCACCACCATGTATTTCATGCCGGGCGGTGCCCTCCTTCGCTCTTACGATCTTGCCAATTGGGAACTCATAGGGTATCTGTTCGATACTCTTGACGACACTCCCGGAGAGCGCATGGAGCAGGAGCAGACGGAATATGCCGGCGGCATGTGGGCGCCCTCCATCAGATACCATGAGGGTATGTTCTATGTTTTCTTTTTAAGTCACAGCGGGAAAAAGAACTATCTCTTCAGATCGAAAAAGATCGAAGGTCCCTGGGAGAAAACGGTGGTAGAGGGAAACTACCACGATGCATCCCTGCTCTTTGACGGCGGGAAGGCCTATATAGTATACGGAAATACAGAAATATACATAACCGAGCTTAATGAAGAACTTACGGGTCCCGGGGAAGGAGGTCTTCACAGACTCCTTGTTAAGGACGAGGCACACGGAGGTCTTGGCTATGAGGGGGCTCATATCCAGAAGATCGGAGACTGGTTCTACCTGTTTCTCATTAACTGGCCTAAGGGTGACGTGAGGACCGAAAGCTGCTTCAGGGCAAAGAAACTGACGGATGAATTTACCGGCGGTGTGGTCCTTAACGACTGCCGAGGGATTCCCGGACGGGGCGTTGCCCAGGGCGGAATAGTTGAGACCGGAGAGGGCAAGTGGTACGCTGTTCTTTTTCAGGATATGGGGGCTGCGGGGCGTATGCCGATCCTCATTCCCGTAACCTGGAAGGATGAGTTTCCGGTATTCGGTGTCGACGGAAAGATCCCCGAAAAGATCGATGTAAAAGAACGGGCGGGGTACAATTACAATCCGCTCTACACCTCCGATGATTTCTATCCCAAGGCGGGGCTTCCCAAAAACAGGCAGTTATCCCCTCAATGGCAGTGGAATCATCAGCCCGATAACAAGCTTTGGAATCTGCTTCCGGGGGGCGGCCTTGAGATAAAGACCGGTAAGCTTTGCATCAACCTGACACATGCAAGGAACACTCTTACCCAGCGTATGCTGTGGCCCAAATGCGAAGCCAGGGTCAATATCGATTCCTCCAAACTCAATGACGGAGACTATGCGGGTCTTTGCGCACTTCAAAGCAGATACGCCTTTGTAGGAATTAAAAAAGAACTTGGAACCGCCTTTTTGGTGGTTATCGTAAACAATGCCGAGGAAAAGCCCGGAATGGGCGCCGCGGATTACATGCCGGGAGACCTGGTTGAAAAGATCCGGCTTGACTCGGTATCCGCCACGGTGGGGATCAGGGCAAGCTTCAAGGACGGAGTCGATACGGTGGACTTTTACTTCATGGACAAGAAAGGGGTACCAGTCAGCGTGGGGACAAAGCACAGACTTTCTTTTTCCCTGGCACACTTTACGGGAAACCGTTTCGGACTTTGCTGTTTTTCCACCCGAAAGATGGGCGGCACCGCAACCTTCAGGAATTTTGAATATATTACGGATTAATTTGACGTTAAGCACCTCCTCATACAATGCCATTGTGTATAATGGACATATGAGGAGGTGTTTTCTCGTGAAAAGCTTTAAGATATTATTTGCTGTTTTGTTAAGTGTATGCATGATCACGGCATTGACCGCATGTGAGGCTCCCGCCGGGGGCGGCGATTCCAAAAGCCCGGATACGGGTGCGTCGTCGGAACCTGCCGAAGTAAAGGCTCCCTTTAACAACAAGGTTGAGGTTACGTTTGCAAAGATCGGAACCGATACCCTTGGCATAGCTGTTATCGGCAATCCGTGTAAGAATCTGGTAAAGAAGAGTACTTTCGAAGATTCAGGCAAAGAATTTGCCGTTATCATCGGTGAGGAAAAGACCATAACCGTTCCCAGAGAACAGTTTGCGGATTACGGCATCGAGGAGGAAGACGAGGAAGTAGTTTCCTACGATATAGATGTTTATGAGCCTTATACCCAGATGTATCTTTATTCTCTGGATTCAAACCTTATGGTATTAAAGAGCGGGGATGACTGGGAAAGCTACAGATGCGAGTTCAACGATGCCAATACCGGTGCGGGTGCCGCGGCTTACTTTACCAAGATCACGGCTCCGGGCCTTTGCGATAAGGTTAAACTCGAAGGAACCTACAGAGTCTTTCTTTTTGATAAGGACAAAGAAGACCTTACGGAAGAATATATGATAGCCGAGGGCGATGCAGCGGGGGCAGTTAAGACCATGGATGCCAAAGAGTTTGAGGATAAATATGAGAATCCCGCATATACGTCCATGACTCCCAAGCATGAGGCTACCGCACCCTGGGTAGGCGAATGGGTTGCCATGGAGGGAAGCGAGATTCCCGATGCTACCCTCAAAGTTGAGATGTCCTATACGGGAGTTCTTATCTGGACTGCGGTTATCAACGGTGAAACCAGACGCTGGTATGGAGAAGAAAACGAATATACCGAAACTCAGGTGGATTTCTATGTAAAGACCAAGGGTGGTGCAGAAGTTTACAATATCAGAAACGGTGTTGAGTCCATTATCATCACCTATATCACATCCACCCACGAACTTGATGTTGAACACATTGAATACAGATATGATATATACGGTGACAATGCCGTAAGACACCATATCGATTTCGTCAGAAAACCCTAATAACAGGTAAAAGAAAGGGCTCCCGCAGAGGAGCCCTTATTTTTATGCCTGCTGTTTTCTTTTGATATCGGAATTCTGTTTCCTGTACTGGCTGGGAGTACAGCCCTTCTGCTGCTTAAAAAGCCGGTTGAAGGTGGAGATACTGGAAAAGCCGGAGCGTATGGCCACATCGGTGATGGAGGCTCCGGGGAGTCCCAAAAGTTCTTCGGCTGCCTTGATCCGTCTGAAGCACAGGTAATCGGTGAAGTTGTAGTTGGTATACTGCTTGAACAGTCTCGAAAAATGAAACTTGGAAAAGCCTGTGTTGGCGGCGATATCCGACAAAGAGATA
>JAEEGT010000119.1 GCA_016280465.1 Lachnospiraceae bacterium
TACAGAGGTATCCGTCATCGTAAGGGCCTTCCTGTTCGCGGTCAGAAGACCAAGACCAACGCTCGTACCCGCAAGGGACCCAAGCGTACGGTTGCAAACAAGAAGAAATAATTTTGTGCCGGTGTGCATAGAACCGGCAGGAAACAGATCAACAGTTTTGTATTCAAAGAAAGTAGGTTAGTTTAAAAATGGCTAAAGTTGCAAAAAAAGTAACAAAAAAGCGCGTAAAGAAAAACGTTGAACGGGGACAGGCACATATCCAGGCTTCCTTCAATAACACCATCGTTACATTGACTGATGCTGAAGGTAATGCTTTAAGTTGGGCAAGTGCCGGCGGTCTTGGCTTTAGAGGTTCAAAGAAATCTACTCCCTATGCTGCACAGATGGCTGCTGAAACAGCTACAAAGGCTGCTCTTATTCACGGCCTTAAGTATGTTGACGTATTTGTTAAGGGACCCGGTTCAGGTCGTGAGGCTGCGATCCGTGCTCTTAATGCTGCAGGCTTAGAGGTAGTTTCCATTCGTGACGTAACTCCCGTTCCTCATAACGGATGCCGTCCTCCCAAGCGCCGCAGAGTCTAGTTTTATTTTCGTATTTGAGTTCGGTTTTATCGAACATTTTAACAGGCTATTCGTTCTTTTTCGGACGAACAACAATGCTTGGATGAAGGTAGCCCACGGGCTATTGTAAACAACAACAGAAAGGATTAACCAAAATGGCAATTAACAGAACACCTGTATTAAAGAGATGCAGATCTCTCGACCTTGATCCCACTTTTTTGGGATATGACAAGAAGTCCAATCGTACCCTTGCTCGCGCAGGCAAGAAGATGAGTGAGTACGGCCTTCAGCTTCGTGAGAAGCAGAAAGCTAAATTCATCTACGGCGTACTTGAGAAGCCTTTCCGTAACTACTACGAGAAGGCTGACCGTATGAAGGGTATGACCGGTGAAAACCTTATGGTTATGCTTGAGTCCAGACTTGACAACGTTATTTTCCGTATGGGCTTCGCACGTACCCGTAAGGAAGCAAGACAGGTTGTTGGTCACAAGCACGTTCTTGTTAACGGAAAGTGCATCAACATTCCTTCTTACCTTATCAAGGCAGGAGATGTTATCTCCTTAAGCGACAAGGCTAAAGAACTTCAGAGATATAAGAGCATCCTTGAGGTTACGGGCGGAAGAATCGTACCCGAATGGATCGATGTGGATACCGATAACTTTAAGGGAACCGTTAAGAACCTTCCTACCAGAGAAATGATTGACGTTCCTGTTAACGAAATGCTTATTGTCGAGCTCTACTCTAAATAATGTAATTTCAACCGAAACAAAAGGAGGGTATTTACAGTGTTTGAATTTGAAAGACCCAATATCGAAGTTGCTGAAGTATCTGAAGACGGAAAGTACGGCAGATTCGTTGCTGAACCTCTTGAGAGAGGCTATGGTATCACCCTTGGTAACTCCTTAAGAAGGATCATGCTTTCTTCTTTACCCGGTGCCGCAGTCAGTCAGATCAAGATTGAGGGCGTTCTTCATGAGTTTTCCTCCATTCCCGGAGTTAAAGAAGACGTTACGGAGATCATCCTTAACGTTAAGAAGCTTGCAATAAAGAACACAAGTGATTCCTACGAGCCCAAGACCGCTTATATCGATTTTACCGGTGAGGGTGTCATCAGAGCATCGGCTATCCAGGCTGATTCCGATATAGAGATCCTTAACCCCGATCTTGTTATCGCTACTCTTTCCGGCGGCAAGAATGCAAAGTTCTACATGGAACTTACCATTACCAAGGGCCGCGGATATGTAAGCGCCGACAAGAACAAGAACGACGATCTTCCCATCGGTGTTATCGCTATCGATTCCATTTACACTCCCGTTGAGAGAGTAAACATGACCGTAGCAAACACCCGTGTAGGTCAGGTTACCGATTTCGATAAGCTTACCCTTGATGTTTACACCAACGGTACTCTTACTCCCGAAGAATCCGTCAGCCTTGCTGCAAAGATCCTCAGTGAGCATTTAAGCCTCTTCATCGATCTTTCCGAAGCAGGCCAGAAGACCGACGTTATCACCAGCAAGGAAGACAGCGCTCAGGGCAAGCCTGTAGATGATATGAGCATCGACGAACTTGAACTTTCCGTTCGTTCTTACAACTGCTTAAAGAGAGCAGGTATCAATACCGTAGGCGAGCTTGTTAACAAGACTCCCGAAGATATGATGAAAGTAAGAAACCTCGGACGCAAGTCCCTTGAGGAAGTTCTTGCAAAGCTTAAGGAACTGGGCTTACAGCTTAATTCCGGCGAAGACAATATGTAACTTATATGACTGCATCCCCGGTAAGACCGAAGAGCGCGAGGATGTACTCATAATGGAAATATGCGCGTGCTGCGTAAGACCTGTGAGCGGCGGCCCGGGCACCATTACGAAAGGATAAGAAAATGGCAAAGTACAGAAAATTAGGAAGAACATCTTCCCAGAGAAAGGCCCTTTTAAGAGGCCAGGTTACCGCTCTTGTTCAGAACGGCAAGATCATCACCACCGAATCCAAGGCTAAAGAAGTTCAGAAGATCGTTGAAGGTCTTATCGCTCTTGCAGTTAAGGAAAAGGACAATTTCGAGAACGTTAAGGTAACCGCAAAGGTTGCAAAGAAGGACAAGGACGGCAAGCGCGTCAAGGAAGTTAAGGACGGCAAGAAAGTTACCGTTTACGAAGAAGTTGAGAAGGAGATCAAGAAGGATCTTCCCTCCAAGCTTCATGCTCGTCGCCAGATGCTCAAGGTCCTCTATGTTAACGAGACCAACAAGCTCTTCGATGAGATCGCTCCCAAGTACGAGAACCGCAACGGCGGTTACACCCGTATCGTAAAGATCGGACAGCGTAAGGGCGATGCAGCCATGGAAGTTGTTCTTGAGCTTGTATAAGATATTTTGTTGAAACATAAAACAAGGCATCGAACGATGCCTTGTTTTTTTTTCTAAATACAGTTGCAAAAAAAGCAGTTCTTCTTCGGACACGCTCTCGCTAAGTCCTCGCTGTAACGGATGCTAAGCTCGAAAACACCTCGCTAAGCACCGACGCTGCGGATTGTCCGCAGAAGAACTCTTTTCTTTGCAACTAGTCTGTAGTAGAGTATGCAATTTCGGGATGTTTATTTGCGTACTCAGTAAGAGTCTCGTGACCGCTTATTAAATGTACAAGAACGACACATACGATAATAACTCCCAACAGCTTAAGAATGGGGAGGATCAGCTTCTTTCCATAGGCGTCCCAGACAGGTTTGAATTTATTCTTTAAGTTGACAATGAATTCTTTCATAATGTGGAAAACAGGGGTAAAATCTGATATAATACGTTGATATTGGTGCTCTTTGTCTATTGTAGCATATATCAGGGAACAGTTGCAGATGGAAATCATAAAAACCGAAAATCTGACATTTGATTATATACGTCGTGACGAGGACGGCAATGTGGAAGGCATCACCACTGCGGTGGATGATGTCAGCCTTAAAGTTAAACCCGGCGAATTTATCGCGATTTTGGGCCATAACGGCTCCGGAAAGTCTACACTGGCAAAACATATCAATGCCATTCTTTTTCCCACGGAAGGCACCGTTTTCGTGGATGGAATGAACACCCGGGATGATGAGAAGATCTGGGAAATCAGAAGTACCGCCGGAATGGTATTTCAAAATCCCGATAATCAGATCATCGGGCAGGTGGTGGAAGAGGATGTGGGCTTTGGACCAGAAAACATGGGTGTTCCCACCAAAGAGATATGGGAGCGGGTGGAAGAGAGCCTTAAAGCCGTGGGAATGTACGAATTTCGCAAGAAATCACCAAATCGCCTTTCGGGAGGCCAGAAGCAGCGTGTATCCATCGCTGGTGTACTGGCCATGCATCCCAAATGCATTGTCCTGGATGAGCCAACCGCCATGCTGGATCCAATCGGCCGCCGCGAGGTCATAAGGGCAGTGACCGCTCTTAACGACGTTGAGAAGATAACGGTCATTCTTATTACCCACAATATGGACGAGACCATCGGTGCGAACCGGATCATTGTAATGGATAAGGGAAAGATCGCCATGGAGGGGACTCCGAGGGAGATCTTTTCAAGAGTGGAGGAACTGAAGGCTTTGCGGCTTGACGTTCCCCAGGTCACGAACTGTGCTCACGAATTGAGAAAAAGGGGATTAAAGATCCCCGAGGGTATCCTTACGGACAAAGAACTGGTCGAGGCACTTAAACATGTCAATTTTGGTTAATCACCTAACATATAAATATAATCCCGGTACTCCCATGGAGTCCGTTGCCTTAAACGATGTATCCTTCGAGATCGGCGATGGTGAATTCATCGGTCTTATCGGCCACACCGGGTCCGGTAAATCCACCCTTGTACAGCATTTAAACGGAATCCTCAAACCTACCGAAGGCAGTGTCTACTATAACGGCAGGGACGTTTTTGACGGAGATTACGACTTAAAAGAGCTGCGCAGTCACGTGGGCCTTGTGTTTCAGTATCCTGAGCACCAGCTTTTCGAGTCGGATGTTTTTAAGGATGTATGTTTTGGCCCGCTGAATCTGGGATTATCGAAAAAAGAAGCCGAGCTCAGAGCCTACAAGGCGTTGAAACTGGTAGGTATAGAAGATGATTTCTTTTACCAGTCTCCCTTTGATCTGTCGGGAGGACAGAAGCGCAGGGTTGCCATTGCGGGTGTTTTAGCCATGGAGCCGGATGTTCTGGTCCTGGATGAGCCCACAGCCGGTCTGGATCCGAGAGGGCGTGACGATCTGCTCGACAGTCTTAAAACCGTGCAGGCGGAGACGGGATGCACCGTGGTGCTGGTCTCTCACAGTATGGAGGATGTGGCCCGCTACGCTGACCGTATTCTGGTCATGAACAACGGAACGATCGTTTACGACGATAAACCCGTCAGTGTCTTCAGACACTACGACAAGCTTAAAGAAATGGGTCTCGGAGTTCCTGAGATCACCGGAGCCATGTACAGGCTTCGTGCAGCGGGATTCAACGTTTCCACCGATGTAATTACGGTGGATGATGCCGTTAATGAGATAATGGCCGCTATGGGCCACGCATGAAATAAAAGAAAATCTGCCGAAAGGTAAGGTTATGCTAAGAGATATTACACTGGGTCAGTATTATCCTGCGGATTCCGTGATCCACAGGCTTGACCCGAGAGTGAAGCTGTTTGGTACACTGGTGTATCTGGTAACACTCTTTTTAACCGACAATTTCATAGGGTACCTGCTGGCCCTTCTGTTTTTGGCTGTCACCGTTACCGTATCCAAGGTACCTGTTTCCTTTATCTTACGGGGACTCAAGGCGGTCATGGTACTTTTGCTTTTTTCTGTGGTCCTGAATCTTTTCATGACCAAGGGAGAGGTTGTATTCAGTATCTGGAAGATCTCGGTGACCAAAGAAGGCATATATATAGCCGCATTCATGGCCATAAGGATCCTGTTCCTCATAATGGGATCCTCCATCATGACACTTACCACCACCCCCAACAATCTGACCGACGGCCTTGAAAAGGGTCTTGGATTCCTAAAGATCTTCAGGGTGCCCGTTCATGAGATCGCAATGATGATGTCCATAGCCCTCAGGTTTATCCCCATACTGATGGAAGAGACCGACAAGATCATGAAAGCCCAGATGGCAAGGGGTGCAGACTTTGAAAGCAAGAAATTGACCAAGAAAGTCAAAGCATTGATCCCACTGCTTGTTCCGCTGTTTGTATCTGCTTTCAGGCGGGCCAACGATCTGGCCACGGCCATGGAAGCCAGATGTTACAGAGGCGGCAAGGGCAGGACAAAGATGAAGCCTCTTGTGTATAAAAAGAGGGATGCCCTGGCATATCTTATCATCTTCGGTTATCTTGCTGCAGTGATCCTTATAAAGATTTATTTCTGAGAGAAAAGAACGTGAGAAGAGTTTTATTGTGTGTAGCCTACGACGGAACAGATTACTGCGGCTGGCAGTACCAGCCGGGAGTGCCCACCGTTGAAGGTAGACTGAATCAGTCAATAGAAGAACTTACGGGCAAAGAAACCGCGGTAATAGGCGCAAGCCGTACCGATGCGGGCGTTCATGCTCTTTGCAATATGGCTGTTTTCGATACCGAGTCTTCGATCCCCGGGGACAGGTTTTCTTTTGCACTCAATACAAAACTTCCCGATGATATAAGAATAGTATGGTCAAAGGATGTTGATGCGGATTTTCATCCCCGTCACGTGACCTGCGAGAAAACCTACGAGTACCACATATACACCGGCGGGTTTATGCCTCCCATGAAGAGACTGTATTACTGGCATGAGGCAAGGCCTCTTGATATCAAAGCCATGGAGGACGCTGCGGCTCATCTTGTGGGAGAGCACGATTTTAAAAGCTTTTGCAGCGTTGATACAAGTGCGTTGACAACTGTCAGGAATGTTAAGTCCATCAGGCTGGTTCAGGGAGATAATGAATTGACCGTTGCGGTCACCGGGAACGGCTTCCTCTATAACATGGTTCGGATAATAGTAGGGACCCTTGTGTGGGTTGGGCTGGGAGTGAGGACTCCCGAGAATGTGAAACGAATGCTCGAAGCCAAAGACCGTGAGGCTGCCGGTCCCACCGCACCCGCCCATGGACTGGTGCTGGCAGAGTTCAGATTTTTGGATTAGATTATTATCGATTAACAAATATGTAAAAGAAGCAACCGCAAAATATCAAAATCCCGGACGGGATTTTGATATTTTGCGTTTCCTGCCATTTGTAACAGACAACCTTATTTTCGCATTAACCCACAGGAAAGGAACAATACCATGACTGATATTACCATCCGCGAGGAGCGTATATCTGCTGAAGAATACATAGATTTTCTCAAAAGAACGGACCTTGGGTCACAGTATCCCAAGGAGCGTTTTGAGGAACGTATCCGCAAGCTTGTGAAGAACGTTTCCTTAAGCCTCGTTGCAAGAAATAGCGAGGGGCTGGCAGTCGGGGTTCTTTTTGGCCTTACGGACTATTGCTACTGGCTTTACATTACGGATCTCGGTGTAGACAGGGATTATGAAAGACAGGGCATCGGCCGCAGGCTCATGAAGGAAGCTCATGAGCTTGCAGGCGGGGAAAAGGATATCGCGGTGTATCTCATCGCCAATGAGAATGCGGTTCCCTTTTATCAAAAACTCGGCATGAAATATTCGGATGATGTTATGCAGTATAATCACATCGAATGGACCGAATGGACTGTGGAATAACGGCCTTATCTTTCCCTTCTGAAGGTGATGACGAAGGCGCCTCTTATCTGAGTCGAGGTGGCCATGTAGTCATAGGTAACAAGTTCCCAGCCCTCGGCTGCTCTGGTATTCAGGAGGCTGTCCAATACGGCAATATCCTCATCGTTTGCCTTGTCCGAAAACCATTTTGTGCTGACATTCAAGATCTCTGTTTTGTAGATATACATCGTAACCCTCCTTTTAGGTTCATTTTGTTTGTTCTTGATATGATTATAGGATTCGCCGGGGAGAAATACAGGGTTACCGTGGTAAAATATCGGTCGGATATTGCACTGTCTCAGCAAATTACCGGGTAACCGGGGCTTTGGCCGTTGCCGTTGCTATAGAATTGGGGTATGCTTTAACGGATGCCCCACCGCTATTTTTGATTTAAGGAGAAAGCATGATAAGACGTTTACAGTTCAGATGCGCCTTTAAAAACGATACAGAACGGACGGAACTTGAAGACAGGATCAAGGCCTGCAGGGACAAAGCAGCAAATCTCATTAAGTCCGGCAGGCTTTGCAATGTTTCTTTTTACAGATATGAAAACATGGGGTTTCTTTATATCGAGGAGATTGTCGAAAGTGACTGCGGGGAACCGGTGGATCCGGAGATTTTGTTTTCGGAGCTCACACCGAGCCTTAAACCCTGGCCGAGAGAGGAAGGGGACGTGTTTTTTGCCCCTATGATCAATGTGTACCGGCATCATGATCCCGAAAACATCGACGAATGGGAACGGGAGCGGACCACCGCCGTAAAGACCCGTGTGGGCCGGATAGCTTTCGTTTTCCCGGAAAAGATGCCTTCCTACGTGATGCACCACACCGCCATCGTCAACGAGGGGCTTTTGAAGGGCGATAAGTATGCTTTTATCTCCATGCACGAGAACCTGCTTTTTTCGTACTATGAGGAGCCGAGAAACAACGTTAATCTTCGGGACTCCGACGAAGAGTCCGAGGCCATCAAAGCCTGGATCGCGGTGGATCCCGAATCGCATTTTGACAGGGTCAAAGCAAAGGGAGACAATTTCCTGGTGATCCCCTGTCTTTTTACGGTGGACAGAGTAGATCTTAAAGAAGACCGGCACTGACAGACATGCGGATCACGGCCGATTCTGCGCGGTGAGACCGCAGGAGATAATCATGGTATATGAAAACATCGTAAAGGCCAAGTTCATAAGTCGACCCAACCGTTTCATTGCGGAGGTTGATATAGAGGGGCAAAAAGAAACTGTCCATGTGAAGAATACGGGCCGTTGCAAGGAGCTGCTGATACCGGGCTGCGAGGTATGGCTTACGGCACCGGGAAATCCCGAACGAAAGACGAAGTACGACCTGGTGGCGGTGAGAAAAGACACCGGCGTTCTTTTTAACATAGACAGTCAGGCGCCCAACAAGGTGGTGAAGGAATGGCTTTCCGGACAGGGCTACGACAGAGTGATCCCGGAGTACACCTACGGTGATTCAAGAATAGATTTTTACATGGAACGGGGGACTGAACGGTTCCTTATGGAAGTGAAGGGTTGCACCCTCGAGCGGGACGGGATCGGGTACTTTCCCGATGCGCCCACGGAGCGGGGAGTAAAGCACATAAGGGAGCTTATTAGGGCCAAAGAAACCGGCATTCATGCTGCCCTTGCCTTCGTGATCCAGATGGACGGTGTCGGGGAAGTAAGGCCCAACACAGAGACCCATCCCGAATTCGGAACGGCAATGGCTGAAGCAAAGAAAGCCGGCGTTGAAATACTTTTTTTACGGTGTCACGTGGAACCGCAGAAACTGGATATCATAGATTGACTGTATAAGTCAATCTATTTTCTTTTTACCAAATATCCTGCGAACCAAGGCGAAAAGCTGTATCCTCACAAAATCCACCGCAGTACCGAGGAGATACATGGCAAGCACGGCACCAAAGACTTTGAGCAGGAAGATATAGGCAGGTTCCGTTGCGGCTTCAGGCAAAAGAAACCATTTCTGCCATCTGTAGCGGAGGGTGATACTTTCCTGCAGAAGATATACCCCAAGAGCCATGGGGGAGAGAGCGCAGATCACTGAAGCGGCTTTCGACTTCATGGGCTTGAGATTTACAAAGGCGGAAAAGATACCAACAGCTGCGCAGAGGACGAAAAGGTGGTTATATTCCGTGGGAGCGGCAGTTATTTCTTTGAGCCTGTCAAAATGGGTATTTACAAACTGCAGGGCGAAGGTTTCCGCTAGGATCATAAAGCTGCCTGCGAAGTAAAGCAAAAATCCCCGACCGGGCTTCGTTAAGTGCTTAAAGCAGTAGAGCCTGAAGTAAGCACCGATCATAAATACGATCAGGTACCACAGAAACTCATAGCCCCTGGTATCCTTGGCAAGACGCACCGGCAGCAGGGTCTTAAATACACATTCATATATAAGAAGAAGAACGATAACGGTTCCGAACTGTTTCTGCGTGATGGCTTTGATTCCCTTTGAAAGCACAGGCAGGAACATGTAGATCACAACATAGGCGGTTATGAACCAGTAAACTTCCATGTGTACCGGCAGCAGATACTTAAGGAAAGCGTAGAGCGTTTTTTCCTCGGCATCCACCGTGAAGAAAGCAGCGTATATGATAAAGGAACCTGCCGAGTAAAAAAGAACCTGGGCCACGATTTCAATGAGACGGCCGGGCTTAAATTCCGAATTGATGAGGAAATAGCCGGAGATCAGCATAAAGATGTTCACTGCCGACAGGGACAGGGCCTCAAGGATCCAGGCAAGCCAGGTGTTTATATTGAAGCTGCCGGCAAGATTTCCGAGAAGGTCCGCCTTGCCCAGAGCATGGAGAAAAGTGACCATGATCATGGAGAGGATACGTAACAGTTCCAAATTGGCGTTTCTTTTTACTGAGGATGTATTTGACATAGGTTTAACCTCGTATTATTATCATCAAGGTTAATTCTATATGCCAAAACTTAAGAAAGCAATAATTTATATGGTGAAATTGTTAAATATTGCTTGACATACCGTATTTTCTGAATGTATACTATCAAAGCATGCGAAACTCTTGGTTCGCAAATTTTTGTGCAAAAAAGTATGAAACACTCAGCCAAAGCCCCGGTACGGTGCGGATTGCTTTTTACATATTTCTGCTAATTATTTACGGAGGAAACAAGATGAAAACATTTATGGCAAACCCTGCTACCGTTGAAAGAAAATGGTATGTAGTTGATGCTACCGATAAGACTCTCGGACGCCTTGCAAGTGAGATCGCCAAGGTTTTGAGAGGCAAGAATAAAGCAATTTTTACTCCTCACGTTGACACCGGTGACTATGTTATCGTTGTTAATGCCGAGAAGGTAACCGTTACCGGCAAGAAGATGGAGAAGAAGATGTACTTCCGTCACTCCGATTACATCGGCGGTGTTCGCGAGATGCCTCTTTCCGAGAAGCTCGCAACCAAGCCTGAGGAAGTTATCGAAATCGCAGTTAAGGGAATGCTTCCCAAAGGACCTCTTGGAAGAGAGATGTTCAAGAAGCTTTTTGTATATGCAGGTCCCGAGCACAATCATGCGGCTCAGAAACCTGAAGTATTGAATTTCTAAGAGGAACCGAAAGGAGAATAAAAAATGGCTAAAGCAGCTAAGGCTTCAAAGGCAGTAAAATATTACGGCACCGGCAGAAGAAAATCTTCCGTAGCCCGTGTTTATCTTGTACCCGGCAAGGGTAACATCACTGTTAACAAGAGAGACATCGACGATTACTTCGGTCTTGAGACCCTTAAGGTTATCGTTCGTCAGCCTCTTGCAGCTACCGAGACCGTTGACAAGTTCGACGTTATCGTTACTGTAAAGGGTGGCGGATTCACCGGTCAGGCAGGCGCAGTTCGTCACGGTATCGCTCGTGCGCTTCTTACCGTTGATGCTGACTACAGACCCGTTCTTAAGAAAGCAGGATTCCTTACCAGAGATCCTCGTATGAAAGAAAGAAAGAAGTACGGCTTAAAGGCAGCTCGTCGTGCACCTCAGTTCTCAAAGAGATAATTACAACAAAATCATCCCTCCGCAATGCGGAGGGATTTTTTTGTTGTAAGAACCTCTGTAAACAGAGGTTCCTTCAAGCATAGCTTGAAGGCTTCGCCTAAAAACAGTCCACCGGA
>JAEEGT010000120.1 GCA_016280465.1 Lachnospiraceae bacterium
CCCTAAAGTATTATAATAGGGGTGCCGATATAGGAAGTAGATAACTGAAAGTATCTTCAGTTTTTGGTGTCTATCAATCAGCACAGGGATGTGCGCATGAAAAAAATAGGGATTTGAAACAGTCCCGGAAAGGAAAAATCATGACTGTAAACGGAATTACAAACACAAGCGATGCGTATTCTTCCTACAAAGTTCCGGAGAAATACGAACAGACAAACCAGAAAGCTGCAGAAGCTACCGTTAATACTGCCGAAGAGTCCGGCGTGGTATACGAACCCACTCTTGAAATGCCCACCAAGACCTACAAGGCAAATCAGGAACTCATCAACAAATTAAAGCTTGATGCTCAGAACCGTATCGATCAGCTGCAGAACATAGTTAAACAGCTTATCAGCAAGCAGGCCGATACAGTAGGCAAGGCAACGGATATCTGGGGCTTCCTGCGTGAAGGTAACTTTACCGTCGATCCCGAGACCAAGGCCCAGGCTCAGGCCGATATAGCCGAAGACGGATACTGGGGCGTAAAACAGACCTCAGAAAGAATAGTGGATTTCGCCATGGCACTTACCGGCGGAGATCCTTCCAAGGTTGACGCCATGCGCGATGCCTTCAAGCAGGGCTACGAGCAGGCCGAAAAGACCTGGGGCGGCAAACTCCCCGAGATCTCACAGAAGACCTATGATGCGGTGCTGAAGCGCTTCGATGAAATGGCTGCTTCTTCCGCAACCGAAAGTACCACCTGATATTATCAAAAGCAAAGCGGAGCAGGGATTCGTCCCCGCTCCGTTTTTTTTGCACGTTTTTGCCCGAGGGCTCTTATCGCCCGGATTCCAGTTTCTTTTTCGTCGCTTCCTGACGCTCTGTTTCCGCCGCCGACTCTTCCGGTGTGAGATATCCCGAATTCTCATAGAGAAGTCTGAAGAAATCCGTCTCCATCATGGTAAGGGAGGCGGCATATTTACTCTCCGTGTAATCCTGCATGATCTCAAGGTAATTGTCGGGCACAGTCTCACCGGAGCCGTAGTTGTCAATGAAATAAGCCTTGCCGTGGGGCTTGTCGTATTTTAAGAACTTAGTAAGGAAGCTTCCGTTATAAAGCCTTGCGCAATGTACCCCATCCGAAAAAACATCCGTCCCGGGAAGTAACCTTGAATCAAAGGGAATGTCAAAGAGATTGTATAGGGTGGGCAGGATATCCACATTGCAGCAGTACTCATCCACATGGATGGGTTCCTTTATCCCGCCGCAATAAATGACACAGGTGGATTTAAACTTCTCAAAGTTTTCGTCGGGCATGGTGCCGCCCATGATCTCACGCACCGCACCCTTCATGAGATAGTAGGGATAATGGTCTCCTACGATCACTATGACGGTCTTGTCAAGCTTACCCGCTTCAGTCAGACGGTCTTTAAGATACTTAACGGCCCGTTCCAGCTCCAGTTCTCCGCAATAATACCCAAGGGTATAAGAAACCTTGTAAAGCCCCTCCGTCATGGCGGTGACTTCATCGATGTTCTGCCTGTAGATGCAGTTGGCGTCGGTGTAAGGTCCGTGACCGGAGAAGGTCATATAATAAGCATGGAAAGGTGTATCGCTGTTAAGATAATCGTCCACAGACTGCTCAAACATCTCAAGATCCGAGGAGGGCCAGCTGGTGGTAAAGGTCATGCCCTCATCCATGAACTTAAGGCTTTCGTAGCCCAGGTTCGGATAGGTATATTTCCGTCTGTAATAGTATCCCTTGTAATTGTGATAAGCGTAGGTATCGTACCCTGCTTTGTCAAAAAGAACACCGGGCGCATAAGGCATATATCTTGCCGCGGATTGGGCAAAGGATCCAACAGAGGACCCAAGCTTGGCACTTCTTGACACATCGGGCCAGAGTCCCGCCACAAAAGCAAACTCGCCGTTTGTTGTGGTGTTGGGAAAACTGTTGTAGAAATTATCAAGGACTATGCCGTTTCCCGCCATGTCCCAGAGGGTGGGAGTGATATCCGGGTGTATCCCGTAGGTGGAAAAGGACTCGGCACAGATCATGATAAGATTGTAATCCTTGAAAAGTCCCGTATATTCATTGGTCTTTTCGGGAGCAAGAGCCCCAAAATATCCGCAAAGATCCTTAACATCCTTTTGATCGGTACTTTCCGCCAAGGAAGCAAAATCAAAATTCGGATCCAGGTAATAGGTCGGCGTTTTCTCCTGTTCTTCCGCAGGCGGGTTCACAGTGCCATCACCCCCGTTTACAGGGAGAGAAACATCTGTCCCTTCCGCTTTGGGGCTGTCGGTCACCACAAATTTGGGCTCTTCCGTGTCCTGTCTTATGTCAAAGAAAAGGCTGGCGGATTCAAGGGCTCCGGTGGCAAGGATACCGATCCTGTCGGAGGTGGTATCAGTATCGGAATAAGAACTTCGCATGACTGCATAGGCCGAATCCCTTCCCGTTCCCATAAGCTTAAGACCGAACACACCGCCGATCCACAAAAGAACGCACAGGCAAAGACCCAGTAGTCTCACGCTCCATCTGTAGCCATTCCCCAGTCTTAGAAAGGCTGCTTTTTCTCCCTTGGGAATAATCGAAAAAATAACTGCTGCTGCCAGTGGTACAAAGCACAAAAGTGCAATTCCGAAAGAAGCCTTTATGATATCCCCGGTGGTCCAACCGAAATCTCCCATGGCCTCGGTGCCCATTGCCGCAAGGCTCACTGAAAAAACGGATCCGAAGATCCGGAAATAGAAGAACTGGGCCATGTAGTAAAAACATATGACCGCGGTGATAACACACAGGATTACCCGGTTCAGGTTTCTTTTTACTGAAGAAAAACCGTTAAGTGCAGCAAAAAATGCCGCAAAGGAAGGCAAAAGAAACAGGATCGAAACATGGTGCACCCTGACGGCACCCACCGTTACGACCCGCATGAACATTTCAAGCCCTGCCAGCGCAAAGAAGTAAAAAAGAAAGTAATGGGCATATGCACCTACGGCTTTTATGAATTTCTGTTTCTCTTTTTCCGATCTCACTGTTTATTCCCTGACGGCTCCTATAAGTTCATTAACATCGTTAACGCCGTTCTTTGTCATGTATTCTTCGATACCTTCAAGCACATCGAGGGTTGCTCTCGGGTTCATGAAATTGGCGGCTCCCACAGCCACCATGGTAGCGCCTGCAAGAAGAAACTCTACGGCATCCTCCCCGGTGCATATACCGCCCATACCTATGATGGGAAGCTTAACCGCATTGGCGCACTCGTAGACCATCCTTACGGCTACGGGCTTGATTGCGGGCCCGGACATGCCTCCGGTCTTGTTGGCCAGTACAAACTTACGACGGTTGATGTCGATCTTCATGCCCGTAATGGTATTGATAAGGGAAATACCGTCCGCTCCGCCGGCTTCCGCAGCCCTGGCCATGTCAGCGATCCTGGTTACATTGGGGCTTAACTTCATGATCACGGGCTGCTTTGCAACCTTCTTTATCTCTCTTGTAATGTTTTCAAGTGCATGGGCGTCCTGACCAAAGGCTATGGCACCTTCCTTGACATTGGGGCAGGACACATTTATCTCCAGCATGTCCACCGGTTCCGAAGCCAGGCGCTCCACAACGCCCACATACTCTTCCACGGTCTTGCCGCAGACATTGACTATGATCTTTGTGTCATATTTTTTTAAGAAGGGAATATCCCTTTCGCAGAATACTTCTATTCCCGGGTTCTGAAGGCCGATGGCATTGAGCATGCCGCCGTATACTTCCGTAACTCTCACTGTGGGATTTCCGGCCCAGGGGGTAAGAGCCACACCCTTTGTGGTCACCGCTCCCAGACGGTTCAGGTCCACGAATTCGCTGTATTCCATTCCGGAACCGAAGGTTCCCGATGCGGTCGTTACCGGATTTTTAAAGGTCACTCCGGCTATGGATACTTCTGTTTTCATCAAATGTCCACCTCCGAGCTTAAAAATACCGGTCCTTCGGTACA
>JAEEGT010000015.1 GCA_016280465.1 Lachnospiraceae bacterium
CTTTCTTTTCCTTTAATTCTTCGGGAACCAGGTAGAGCCCGAATTCCACTTTCTTTTCAACGTACAGAGTCTGTTTCTTTGCTAATTCAAACATATGGGTTTATCCGTCCTTTACTGTGTGGGGGAGTTTTCAAAACTCCGAGGTTATAATGTTAAAATCCTCGCATTGCTTCGGATTTCTTTGAATTGACCGCGCCAAGCGTCGCGCGGACCGACTGTCGAGCTAAAGCTCGACGATAAAAAGAGCACGAACCATAGGCTCATGCTCTGTAGCTGGGGTACAAGGATTCGAACCTTGAAATGACGGAGTCAGAGTCCGTTGCCTTACCGTTTGGCGATACCCCAATAGATATCAACAACCGCAATCTTTCGTTGCACTACGATAGTATACGGTAAAGGATTACAAATTGCAAGTATTTTTTTAAAAACTTTTTTCACAGGCTCCAAATCCTCTTTTTGTCTATTTTTTGTCTGTTTAAAATGCACAAAAAATCCGGGAAAACTAAAAAAATGCATAAAAAACCTCTAATTACTGTTTGTGTTTTTGAGTAATATATAATAAAATGAAATGGAAGTTTGTTTTTTGGGTATTTTATGGGCATAAAAGCGTTGTGAAAAATAACCATTACTCCGGCGGGAGTAGTGAGTACGGAGGGTAGCATGATTTCCAATCAGATTTTGCAGACAACCGTTGACGGGCTTAAGGCAATAGCCAGGGTTGAACTTTGCGTGGTCGACACGGAGGGCAAGGATGTGGCATCCACCACCGGTCACATGCCGGGCATCACCAAGGCTGCCAGAGAATTTGCCATGGGACCTGCAGATTCCCAGGAGATTCAGGGATATCAGTATTTTAAGATCTACGACGAGCAGCAGGTTGAATATGTGCTCATTGCCTGCGGCACCGGTGAAGATGTTTACATGATCGGCAAGATGGTGGCCTTTCAGATCCAGAATCTGATCGTGGCTTACAAGGAGCGCTTTGACAAGGATAACTTCATCAAGAACCTGCTCCTTGACAACCTTCTTCTTGTTGATATATACAGCCGCGCCAAGAAGCTCCATATTGCCACGGATGTTAAGCGCGTAGCCATGATAATCGAAGCCGAGGAATACAAGGACAGCAACATCCTTGAGATCGTGCGCACTCATTACGGCGCTGCCAACAAAGACTTTATCACAGCCGTTGATGAGAAGGACGTTATCGTGGTCAAGGAACTTGAAGACTCGGAATTCCCCAAGGAAGCGGAGAAGACCGCAGAGTCCATCATCTCCATCCTGGACAAAGAAGGGATAAAGGATGTTCGTATTTCCTTCGGAACTCCCGCAGGAGAGATCAAGGAAGTGAGCCGTTCCTACAAGGAAGCCAAGATGGCCCTCGATGTTGGCAAGATCTTCTTTGAGGACAGGAACGTGGTTGCTTATTCCGAGCTTGGTATCGGACGTCTCATCTACCAGCTTCCCATACCTCTTTGCAAGATGTTCATCAAAGAGATCTTCGGAGGCAAGAACCCCGATGAGTTCGACGAGGAAACCCTCACCACCATCGACAAGTTCTTTGAGAACAGCCTCAATGTTTCAGAGACTTCCCGCCAGCTCTTCATTCACAGAAATACTCTTGTGTATCGTCTCGACAAGCTGCAGAAGACCACCGGTCTCGATCTTCGTGTCTACGACGATGCCATTACCTTCAAGATCGCCCTTATGGTGGTCAAGTACATGAAATACATGGAAAGTATAGAATATTAGAGGATTCAGTTTATGGCCTTTTCCAGACGTAAGAAAAAGTACATGGAGGACGACGAAGTCATCGTTATCGACAACGTCAGCAAATCCTACCAGACCGGGATCTATGCCCTTGACAATATCAATATCCGCATCAAAAAAGGTGAGTTTGTCTTTATCGTGGGTGATTCGGGTTCCGGAAAATCCACTCTTATCAAGCTCCTTTTGAGAGAACTCACTCCTACGGAGGGCGGGATCTATGTTATGAACTACAATCTTAACAAGACCCCTCACCGCAAGATCCCCAAATACAGGAGAAATATCGGGGTAGTGTTCCAGGACTTCAGACTCCTTAAGGACAGAAATGTCTATGAGAACGTTGCTTTTGCCCAGAGGATCGTCCAGGTTCCCGGCAAGCAGATCCGCAAGAACGTGCCTGCCATCCTTGCTACAGTGGGTCTTGCGGGCAAGTACAAGGCAAAGCCCGACAGACTTTCCGGCGGTGAACAGCAGCGCGTTGCCATCGCAAGGGCCCTTGTCAACAGACCTTCGATCCTGTTGGCCGATGAGCCTACCGGAAACCTTGATCCCAGAAATTCCATGGAGATCATGAAACTGCTCGAGGAGATCAACGAAGCCGGTACCACCATCATCATGGTCACTCATAACAAAGAGATAGTTAATGCCATGCAGAAACGCGTCATTACCTTAAGGCGCGGCGTTGTGGTAAGCGACGTGGAAAGAGGGGTGTATGTAGATGAGGATTAGTACATTCTTTTACACTCTCTGGCAGGGCATCAAAAATATCTTCAGAAACAAACTGTTTTCGCTGGCATCCATTGCCACAATTTCTGCCTGTCTGTTTCTTTTTGGCATGTTTTATTCCATACTTGCCAATTTCCAGAACATCGTAAAGACGGCTGAAGAAGGTGTGTGCGTGGTTGTCTTCTTTGATGAGGGCATCACCCAGAAGAGGATCGACGAGATCCAGGAGATCATCCGACGCCGTGCCGAGGTTTCCTCCATCAACTATGTATCCGCAGATGCTGCCTGGGAGCAGTTCAAATCCGAGTATCTGGGAGATTACAGCGACGGTTTTACCGAGAATCCCCTTGCCAACGATTCAAACATCGAGATCTACCTTAATGATGTTTCCATGCAGAGCGCTCTGGTAACCTATCTTGAATCCCTTCCGGGAGTCAGGGAGGTAAAGCGTTCGGAACTTACGGCCCTTACCCTCAGCAATGCCAATAAGCTCATCGGTTATATATCGCTTGGCATTATCGCCATCCTGCTGGCGGTATCCGTGTTCCTTATCAGCAACACCGTCACCATAGGTATTTCCGTCCGCAAGGAAGAGATATCCATCATGAAGTACATCGGTGCCACGGACTTTTTCGTGCGGGCTCCCTTTGTCATTGAGGGTATCCTTATAGGTCTTGTGGGCGCGGCCATTCCTTTGGGAATCATATATTTTGTGTACAATCGTGCCCTTAACTTTATTACCGGCCAGTTTTCCGTGCTTTCTTCACTGCTCAATTTCTTAAGCATCGAAGAAGTATTCCGTATACTGGTACCCGTTTCGCTGGGCATCGGTGTGGGCATCGGTTTCTTCGGAAGTTTTACCACCGTAAGGAAGCACTTGAGAGTCTGAGCCTGGGACTTTGCTTTTTGCATTAAAGGTTTGAAAATATCATGGAAGGAGGCCCCGAGGGTGAAGAAGTTTAAAAGAACACTTTGCGTTGTATGCATGGTCTTTGTCATAGCCTGCACTTCCATGCCCCAATCTTATGCCGGGACCTCAATCTCCGCAATTACCAGTGACAGTATTCGGGACAAGCAGAATCAGATCAAGAACTCCGAGCAGGAGATGAAAAACCTCGAGAAGAACATCTCCAATGCCAAGGCCATGAAGAAAGAACTTGAGGCCTTAAAGAACGATATCGCCGCTTATATAACCAAACTTGATGCCCAGATCTCCGATATCGAGGCCAACATCGAGGAATATAAGGGCCTCATTGCCGACAAGGAAGAGGAGATCGTTCAGATCACCGCCGAACTTGAGGAAGCCATCCGGGTGGAGGAAGAACAGTATGCCGCCATGAAGATGCGTATCCGGTTCATGTATGAGCGCGGGGATACCTTTTATCTTGAGCTCATGCTGAAGGCCAAAAGCTTCGGCGATCTTCTTACCAAAGCAAATTATATAGAGCGTCTTTCGGCCTATGACCGTCAGAAACTTGACGAATACAAGGAAGTCAGGGAATGGACGGCTCTTTGCAAGGAAACCCTGGAAGCCCAGAAGGCAGTTCTTGATGCCGCTGAGGCAGCCCTTGAAGCCGAGGAAGCCTCTCTTAAAGAGATGCAGGCGGAAAAAGAAGCTGAACTTGCCAGTTACAAGCAGCAGATCGCCAGCAAGGAATCGGAGATTGCCTCCTACGAGCAGGAGATGGAGAACCGGGAGAAGCTCATAGCGGATCTTGAGGCAGCAGTCCTTGAAGAGCAGAAACAGATCGCCCTCCAGAAGGGTATTGTACTTGCTTATGACGGCGGAAAATTTACCTGGCCCGCGCCTTCCTACATAAGGGTAACCGATGAGTTTGGATGGCGTACGGATCCTTTTACCGGTAAATCCTCGTATCACAACGGTATCGACCTTGGAGCTCCCGGAGGATCCAAGATACTGGCAGCCTACGACGGTATCGTCATGGCTGCGGCCTATGACTGGTCCATGGGCAACTATATAATGATCAACCACGGTGACGGACTTGTTACCGTGTACATGCACGCCAGCAAGCTCCTCGTCAAGAAGGACGATGTGATAGTGCGCGGCGAGCAGATAGGCTGTGTGGGTACCACCGGACGTTCCAACGGTAATCACCTGCATTTCAGCGTAAGATTAAACGGCACATACGTAAGTCCCTGGCCGTATTTTGGAGTGAATAAGTAATGGATGGATTTAATAACGAAAGTTTTAACGACGGCCCCACGGTAGTTTATAAAAAGGGTTCTTTTGCCAAAGGGCTTGTGTGTGGGATACTTGCCTCGGCAGTGGTTTTGGGATCGATATTTACGGTCCTTACCTTGAGACTTAAGACAGACCTTGACAACAGCTATACGGAGCCCGTTCAGATAGCGGATATCGAGGACGGACTTGTGGTGACACAGGATTTTGCCTACAAGACCGAAGAGATCAACAAACTCATCGGACAGGTCTTTTATTTCCAGGACAACATCAATGCGGACAACATGCGTGAAAACATGTATGCCGCAGTGCTGGATTCCCTGAACGATCCCTATTCCACCTACTATACTGTGGAAGAATGGGAAGAAGAAACCCAGGACAGCTCCGGCACCTATTACGGCATCGGGTCCTATGTCAGGATCGACGAAGAGACACAGTACCCCATCTTAAGCGGTGTGTTCGAAGGCTCTCCCGCCAGTGCGGCAGGTCTTCGTGACGGTGACATCATTTACGAAGTCAACGGTGAGAATGTGGGCGGTATGACCCTGACGGATGTGGTTGCACTCATTCGCGGACCGGAAGGCACGGATGTTACCCTGACCATTATCCGCGGCAAAGAAAACCTTACAATCACAGTTACCCGCGGCAAGGTCAATACCATTTCCTGTGAATATTCCATACAGCGCGACAACATCGGATATATACAGCTCAAAGAGTTCTCGGAAGTGGCTGAGGGCCAGTTCAAGGACTGCCTCTCCGCTCTTAAGAAAGCCAAGGTTGACGGCATCATCATCGATCTTCGCGGCAACGGCGGCGGCAATCTTTCAACCGTTCTCGGGATCTGCGAGGAACTGCTTCCCAAGGGCCTTATCACTTACCTTGAGTATGTGGACGGAAGCCGTGACGAATATAAGAGCAGCGGCAAGCACGAGATCGATATTCCCCTGGTAGTGCTGGTGAACGGCTATTCCGCCAGCGCTTCAGAGCTTATGACGGGAGCTTTGAGAGATCATAAAAAAGCAACCATCATCGGAACCACCACCTTTGGCAAGGGTATTGCCCAGAGCCTGTATCCCTTCACCGACGGTACGGCAGTAAAGCTTACCACCGCCAGCTACTTTACGCCAAACGGCGAGTGCGTCCACGGTAAGGGCATCACTCCCGATATAGTTGTGGAATTTGATTCCGAGAAGTATTATGATGCCGATAACCCCGTTGATAATCAGCTTGAGTATGCCATTGATTATCTGTTGAATCATTGATATCCGACTCTCCGTGCCGAAAGGTACGGAGAGTTTGTAGCATTTTTTGTCATATAATCGGCAATTACAATACCTTTTTTGGCAACGACTTTTTTGATATAGTTAGTATTGCAAGGGAAGACAATTATGAACGGTAATCTCTTTGTTGAAATCGATAACGGAAGGATCGAGCACAATGCCCGTGTCATGTGCGAGACCTTCCCCCATAAATACAATATCGGCGTGGTAAAGGGCAATGCCTACGGCCACGGTTACGGTGTGATACCCGCCATGGTGCGGGGCGGAATCAATGCCTTTGCAGTGGCAAGGGTCAAAGAAGGCGTGGCAGTGAGAGAGTATGAAAAGTCACTTCCGGTGATCCTTCTTGAACCTGTATCCCCCGAAGAATTGTCTGTATGCGCCGATAATAACCTTTCGATCTGCGTTAATGACATGACCGCCCTTAATGAAGCCGAGGACAGCGGACTTTCTCTTAAGATCCATCTTAAGATAGATTCAGGAATGAGCCGTCTTGGTTTCAGAGACCGAAAGAAAGTTAAGGAAGCTGCGGACCGCATAAACGGTAATTCCCTCCTTACACTGGAAGGAATATTCACCCATTTCCACACTTCGGGAGCCGAGGACAGGGAATATGCGGACAACAGGGCAAGATTCGAGGAACTCACCAAGGATCTGGAACTTGATAAGATTCCCATGGTCCATGTGGACAAGACCCAGACCCTGATACTTCACGACACACCGGCCTATGCCAACGGTGCCCGTATCGGTATCGCTCTTTACGGATTTCCTACAGTCTACGACTTTCCCGATACCTTAAAGGGAAAGCTCAAGCGCTTAAGGAGAAATTTCCGTAACGCAAAGAATCACGTGGAGCCCTGCAATCCCGTAAAGACACTGGATCTTAAGGAAGCCTTTACCTTAAAGACAAGAGTCATCCAGGTCAAGGATATAGACCCCGGAGACTATGTGGGGTACGGTTTCTTTCACCGGGCTGAAAATAAAGAGCACATCGCAGTGGTGGATGTGGGCTATGCCGACGGTATCGGCCGTAAGCGCATGGGAAGCCACATGGCGATCAACGGAAATAAGTACAGGATCGTGGGAGCCGTGGGCATGAGCATGTGCCAGCTTCTGACAGACGGATCCGTTAAGCGCGGAGATCTTGTGGACGTGCTTGGGGGCGGTATCCCCATCAGGACCATAACCGTCCACAACGGAACCACCATGTACGAACTGATGACCAATATCGATTCATCCATTCCAAGGATATATACGGAGAGATAACATGCAAAGAAACATACTGCTTGTGGGCTCTGATATGAATGCATATTACATGGCCCGCTGCTGCCACGAAAAATACGGTGAGGCTGTGGACGTGATCGCCACTGAACCCATTCGTTTCACACAGTTTTCTTCCATCGTGAACATTGAGTATCACGATGACTTAAAGACTCCCGGCGGTTTTGTCCATGCTCTGGTTGAGTACGGCAAAGCGCACCTGAGTCAGGGAAAGACCCTTCTTATTCCCTGCCACGATATCTATGTAAGACTCTTGGCAGAGAATACCGATGCCCTGTCCCCTTACTTTGTATACAACATACCGAGCCTCAGGATCGTGGATACTTTCCTGGTCAAGGAAAAGTTCTATAAGACTTATGAGAACTCGGGGCTGGATTTTGCCAGGACCCTTTACTATGATTGCAGTGCCAAAGAAACTGCACCCATACCCAGTGATATATACTTCCCTCTCATAATCAAGCCCAGCAACGCCATCGAGTACGGCAGGCACAAGTTTGCGGGCCAGCCCAAGGTGTTCAAGGCCACCACTCCCGACAATGCGGTTGCTTTCATAGACAAGGTCAAGGCTGCGGGCTACAGGGACACGCTTTTGGTCCAGGAATTCATTCCCGGCGACGATTCAAGGCTTTTTGATGCAGTATTTTACTGCACAAAGAACGGCAAGGCGGAACTTGCTTCTTTTGCCCAGATCGGTCTTCAGGAGCACGGCCCCACCGCCATCGGAAACTGTACGGTGCTGATAAACGGTTTCAATCAGTTCGGAAATACCGAAGAGACCGTCAACAAACTCAAGGCCTTTCTGGAGAGCATCCATTACACGGGCTTTGCGGAGTTCGACCTTAAGTACGATGAGCGCACCAAGACCTTCAAAGTCATGGAGATAAATCCCAGACAGGCACGCTCCAGCTACTATCTGGCGGCTCTGGGACATAACCTGGTTGGCTATCTTGTGGAAGATGTTTTTGACGGCATCGAGCGGGATTTTGTCCTTCTTGAAAAGAAGATCCTTCTTTCCATGGTTCCCAAGAGCGTCATCAGGAAATATATTTTCAACGAGGAATTCAAGAAGGAAGCCCTTACACTGTGGAAGAGTCACAGGAAAGTGGATCCTTTGAACTATAAAAAAGATAAGTCCTTCAAGCACAGGTTTTACCTGATACTCAGGGCGATAAACTACAAGAAAAAGTACAAGCTTTACAAGAATACCATTTAATCCGTACCTGCGGGACGGATCGGAAAGAGGATTTACATGTGCGGATTTGCCGGCTTTATCGACGGAATGAACGTTGATGAAAAGAATAAAGTGATCAAGGCCATGAGCGATACCATCAAACACAGAGGACCCGACGGCGAAGGCTTTTACACCGATGAAAAGATCGCCATGGGCTTCAGACGCCTGAGTATCATCGACTTAAGCGGCGGTGACCAGCCTTTGTACAGTGAAGACAGGTCCGTTGTGGTCAATTTAAACGGTGAGATCTATAACTACAAAGAGTTAAGAGAGGAACTCATAGGCAAAGGCCATGTGTTCTCCACCAAGTCCGATACCGAAGTCATCGTACACGGTTATGAGGAGTGGGGCACCGATGTGGTGAACAGGCTTCGGGGCATGTTCGGATTTGTAGTATGGGATACAAAGAGAAACCTCTTCTTTGGGGCGAGAGATCCCTTCGGTATCAAGCCTTTTTACTACTACACCACGCCTGAACTGTTTATGTACGGTTCCGAGATCAAGGCCTTTTTACCTCATCCCGGCTTTAAAAAGGAACTGAACAGGGATGCGCTGAAGACCTATCTGATGTATCAGTATTCGGTTCCCACGGATACTTTCTTCGTTAACGTACATAAGC
Source organism: Lachnospiraceae bacterium (assembly GCA_016280465.1). Taxonomy (GTDB): domain Bacteria; phylum Bacillota; class Clostridia; order Lachnospirales; family Lachnospiraceae; genus UBA1258. Next base: position 9,102 of record JAEEGT010000015.1, read on the forward strand.
TGGATCCCGGCCATTTTCTTTTGTACAAAGACGGCGAACTTGAGATAACCGAGTATTTTAAGATCGATTACAGAAACAATAACGACGATCTGGATACTGTGGTAAACAAGATCAACGATATCATGAAAGAAAGCATTGCCTATCACAAGATAAGCGATGTGGAAGTGGGTTCTTTCCTTTCAAGCGGCGTGGATTCAAGTTACATCGTGGCCAATGCCAATGTTGACAAGGCCTATACTGTGGGCTTTGAAGGGGAGCATGTCACAAATACGGGCTTTAACGAAACTGCCAATGCTCATGACCTTTGTGAAATCCTCGGAATGAAGCACAAGCAAAAGAACATTAATGCCGACATGTTCTTTGATATACTGCCCACAGTTCAGTATCATTCCGACGAACCCCACGCAAACCTTTCCGCGGTGCCTTTGTATTATCTTGCAAATATGGCGGCCAAGGACGTCAAGGTCGTGCTTTCGGGCGAGGGCGCTGACGAACTTTTCGGCGGCTACTACGAATACGAAACTCCCAGAGAGTACAAGAACTACAAAAAGCTTCCTTTCTGGTTCAGACGTGCCATGAAGTCCGTTGCGGAAAAGATGCCCAACATGAAGGGAAGACATTTCCTGATCCGTGCGGGCTCCACGCTGGAAGAGAGTTATATCGGCCAGGCCTTCATCATGAACAACGAAGAAGCGGACGAACTTTTAAAGCCCGAATACAGAAGCTCCACCAAATATCAGGACATCACAAGGCCTATATTTGACAAGGTAAAGGATAAGCCGGAGCTCTTACAGAAAATGTATCTTGATATGCACCTGTGGCTTCCCTACGATATCCTGCTTAAGGCTGACAAGATGACCATGGCAAACTCACTGGAGCTGAGAGTTCCCTTCCTTGACAGGGAAGTTTATAAAGTGAGTGAAGAGATCCCGCTTAAATACCTGATCCACGACTACACCACCAAGTATGCCTTCAGGATGGCAGCCAACAAGACCATCCCCGAAGAATGGGCAAAGCGTAAGAAACTGGGCTTCCTGGTGCCTTTTAAGGACTGGATCCTGGAAGACAGATGGTATGAGAAAGTTAAAGAAATGTTTGAAAAGCCCTGGGTTTCGGAATTTTTCGAAGTGGATAAGCTTATGCATCTGCTTGACGAACACAAATCCGGGCGTTGGAACAACGGCCGCAGGATATATACTGTTTACGCATTCCTGATCTGGTACGAGATCTACTTTGTTAAAAACGAAGTGCCCGCAAAACCGGCATATGTTTAAGGAGATTAAAAATGAGCCTGAATAAATCTGTTTTTGAAGAAAATGAATCAAGCGTGCGTTCTTATTGCCGCAAATATCCCGTGGTTTTCGAAAAAGCAAAGGGTTCCTACATCTACGACACTGACGGAAACAAATATCTTGATTTCCTGGCAGGGTGCGGCGCCTTAAACTACGGCCACAACAATGACGAGATCAAGGGTGCCGTCATCGATTATCTTATGGGTGACAACATTGCCCACGCAATGGATATGTACACCGAGGCCAAGGCGGAGTTCATCGAGACCTTTAAGACCGAGATCCTCGACAAGCGCGATCTTAAGTACAGGATCATGTTCTGCGGCTCCACCGGCACCAATGCGGTCGAGGCAGCCCTCAAACTTTGCAGAAAGAACAAGAAGCGCTCCAACATAGTTGCATTCATGGGTGCTTTTCACGGCATGACCCTCGGAAGCCTTGCCCTTACCACTGACCGCACCAGCAGAGACGGTGCGGGAGTATCCCTTGACAATGTGACCTTTATCCCCTACGAAAGCGGATTCCATACAAAACTTGATTCCCTGGATTATCTTGAGACTATCCTCCTTGACGATCATTCGGGAGTCGAGAAGCCTGCGGCAGTGATCGTTGAGACCGTACAGGCTGAGGGCGGCATCTATGTTGCCAGCGTAGAGTGGCTCAAGATACTTGAGAAGATCTGTCACGACAATGACATCCTTCTGGTAGTGGACGATATCCAGGTGGGCTGCTCCAGGACCGGCACCTTCTTTTCCTTCGAAAGAGCCGGCATCAAGCCCGATATGGTAACCTTGAGCAAATCTATCGGCGGCTACGGATTCCCCATGTCCCTGCTCCTTATCCGTGACGAACTGGATATCTGGAAACCCGCTGAGCACAACGGAACCTTCCGTGGCAATCAGGTTGCTTTTGTGGCTGCAAAGAAAGCCATCGAATACAATGTAAAGCACGATCTTAACGCGGATGTCACCAGAAAGGGCGGCATCGTTAAGGACTTCGTGGAAAAGAACATCCTTCCCCTTTCCGAAGATATTTCCCTTCGCGGCATAGGTCTTATCTGGGGTATCGATTTCGGCAAGCTTGCAAACGGCGGAGAGATCGCTCACAGCATCGCCGATAAGTGCTTTGAAAAGAAGATGATCATCGAGCGTGCCGGTCGCGGCGACTCGGTACTTAAGATCCTTCCTCCCCTTACCATCAGTGATGAGGAGTTGAAGCAGGGCCTTGAGATCATCCTTGAAGCCGTTAAGGAGACTCTGTAAGGGTCTTCAAAAATCTGCCGGCCCCATGATCCGGCCCGGCAAAGAAGTTATGGGAATTTATACATGAAACTTTCAGAATTGATCTCCTGTGAATATGACACGGAGATAACGGATATAACCGATGACTCAAGACAGGCGGGCCCCGGTACACTTTTTGTCTGCATCGAGGGCCTGACCGTAGACGGACACAAGTATGCGGCCAAGGCCGTTGAAAAGGGTGCTTCCGCCGTCCTTTGCAGACACAGGATAGAAGGGATAGATGTTCCCCAGGTGGTGGTGGACAATACCGACAGGGCCTTTAATGAGGTGCTTGACCGCTTAGAGGGAGATCCCTGCGGCAAACTTAAGCTCATTGCTGTCACCGGCACCGACGGAAAGACCACAACGGCGGACATCATTTACCAGATCCTGAACGGTCTTTCAAAGAAGTGCGGTTATATCGGTACCAACGGCATATTCTCCGAAAACTATTCACAGGACAACGAATACACCACACCCCTTCCCGCGGATTTCTTTAAAGCCCTTAAAGGCTTTGTCGATGACGACTGTAAATTCGTATCCATGGAAGCTTCGGGAGAGAGGCTTGGAACGGGTAAAATGGAGGGCGTGACCTTTGATGCTTCCATCTTTACCAATCTCACAAGAGATGCGCTGGATCTTTTCAAGACCATGGAGAATTACGGAGCCGCCAAGGCTAAACTTATGGAATATACCAAGCAAGGCGGCATATGCGTAATAAACAAAGATGATAAGTATGCGGATCTTTTCATTGCAAAAGCAAATGCACCTGTTTTGACTTATGCGGTCAACGACAGGACCGCAGATCTGTATGCAACGGACATTTCGGTAAAATACAATGACCTTTTCTTTGTACTGAACGGAAAACTGGGACGTCATGAAGTGAAGTGCAACCTGTCCGGGATCTACAATGTTTACAATCTTATGTCCGTCATCGGGGTCCTGCATCATTTCGGGATCCCCGTCGAAAAGATAATCGAACGGATCGCGGTATTAAAGCCTGTTGAGGCACGTCAGACAGTGATAGACTTAGGACAGCCCTTCAGGGTCATCGTGGATTATGCACACACCGCCAATGCGGTCAAGAACCTTATGGATTACATCAAATCCACCCTTACCGACGGTTATCTGCGAGTAGTGGTGGGAGCAGGCGGATCCAGAGATGTGTACCGCCGCACGGATATGGCGGAGTATTGCACGTCCACGGCGGATTACAACTATTTCACCATCGAGGATGCCAGATACGAAGATCCTCAGATGCTGGTGGAGACCATGGTTTCCACAGTTCCCGATGCCCACAATTATGAGCTTATCGTGGACCGTGACGAGGCCATCACCAAAGCCATCCACGACTGCAAGCCCGGGGATGCTCTTTTGATCCTTGGCAAAGGCGCGGAAAGATACATGATGACAAACGGTGTCCAGGTTCCCAGACTCAACGATCTGGAGCGTGCGGAACTGGTACTCAGGGAAATGATGGGTAAATAGATACAAGTCAATACGGTATAAAACTGCAGCCCGGCAGGAAGATCTTTCTCCCGGGCTTAGGGACGCGGAGGAAGCATGAAACAGATTTGTTCGGTTCCCGAGGAAATGCTCAACGATCGAAACAGTATCATTGTACGGACAGGTTTTATCGGTATAGCCGCAAACCTGGTGCTGGTGGCGTTCAAGGCCGCGGTAGGCTTTCTTTCAAACTCTGTGGCAGTCATCCTGGATGCGGTGAATAACTTAAGCGATGCGCTGTCATCCCTTATCACCATCGTAGGAGCAAAGCTGGCCTCCAAAAAACCTGACAAGAAACACCCGCTGGGTTACGGCAGGATCGAGTATCTCAGCGCACTTATAGTGGCTTCTATTGTCCTCTATGCGGGTCTTACATCCATGGTGGAATCCGTAAAGAAGATCTTCAAGCCCGAGGCTGCGGGTTACAGTGTGGTCTCTCTTGTTATCATAGCCGTTGCCATCGTTGTTAAGATAGTTCTCGGAATATATGTTAAAAATATCGGCGTAAGGATCAACTCCGGTTCCCTTACGGCATCAGGGAAGGATGCCCTGTTTGACGCCGTTCTTTCTTTTTCCGTTTTATTGGCCGCAGGCGCCTATATGCTTTGGGGTGTAAGCCTTGAAGCCTGGGTGGGTGCGGCTATTTCCGTATTTATCATCAAAGCGGGCTTTGAAATGCTCATCGATACTCTGGACGAGATCCTGGGTAAGCGGGTGAGCGGCGAAGTCCTTAATTCCATCAAACAGACCATATGCGAAGAAGAAGGGGTTTCGGGAGCCTTCGATCTTATCCTTCACAGTTACGGTCCGGAGACCTACATCGGCTCCGTTCACGTGGAAGTGCCGGATACTCTTACCGCCGAGGAAATAGACTCTATTGAGCGCAGGATAGCCTCCAATGTGTACGCAAAACACAGCGTGATGCTGGCGGGTATCGGGATCTATTCCGTGAACACCAAGGACGATGCGGTAAAGAAACTCAGGACCGAGATCACTCATTTTGTCATGGGCAAAGAAGGGGTTTTGCAGATCCACGGTTTCAGGGCGGATCTTGAGAAAAAGACCATCAATTTTGACCTGATCATCGACTATGGTATCGAGGACAGGGTCTCCCTGTTCGAAGAGATCCGCAGGGAACTGGTGGCAAGATACAGTGATTACGTGCTCAATGTAAATCTGGACATCGATCTTTGATGGGACAGTCGGGCAAACGGTCCCACCGACGGGGCGGAACTTAAAATATAATGTATCGTGAAAGGGGAAACACTATGAAAGCGTTGTTTATCGGAGGAACAGGCACCATCAGCATGGCCATCGTAAGACGGCTGGCAGCAGATCCTTTATGGGAGGTATGGCTTCTTAACCGCGGAAACCGAAAGTCCGCAGTGCCCGAAGGCGTTCATGAGATTATCTGCGATGTATCTGACGAAGCGGCGGTAAAAGAAAAGATCGGCGACATGGAGTTTGATGTTGTCAATGAATTCATCGGCTTTACCGTGGATCAGGTGGAGAGAGACTACAGACTCTTTAAGGGAAAGACAAAGCAGTATATCTATATAAGCTCCGCTTCGGCTTACAACAAACCTGCGGCAAATTATGTCATCACCGAAGGCACGAGCCTTGCTAATCCTCACTGGGAGTACTCACGTAACAAGATTGCCTGCGAGGAATTCCTTATGAAGAAATACAGGGAAGAAGGATTCCCCGTGACCATCGTGCGCCCCAGCCACACCTACGATGAGAGAAACATCCCTCTGGGTGTTCACGGAAAGAAAGGCTTTTATCAGGTCATCAAGCGTATGCAGGAAGGAAAACCCGCCATCATCCAGGGCGACGGCACCTCCCTTTGGACCGTGACCTTCAATACCGACTTTGCGGTGGGCTATACAGGACTTATGGGTAACCGTCACGCCATCGGCGAAGCTTTCCAGATCACAGGCGACGATGTACTTTCCTGGAACCAGATCTACCAGACCATAGCCGATGCTTTGGGTGTAAAGCTCAATGCCTACCACGTGGCCGCAGATTATCTTAGCGCCGTGGGCGACAAGTACGGCTATGACTTTGACGGAAGTCTTACGGGAGACAAATGCGTTTCCGTTGTGTTTGACAACAGCAAATTAAAGCGGGTGGTACCTTACATGCGTACCGAGGTCACCTTTGACAGAGGCGTGCGCATTGCTCTTGACTACGTGCTTTCTCATCCCGAGTGTCAAGTGGAGGATCCCGAATTCGATGCCTGGTGCGACCGTGTCATCGCCGCTTTGGAAGAAAGCAAGAAAAACATTTAATGTGAGGTTCATATGAAACTTAGCAATGAAGAGTTAAAAAAGATCTGGTTCGGAGCTTACAGATTCGAAGAAACAAAGGACGGCTTCCTTCAGGCCCTCCAGTACACCAAGGCCCAGGAAGATTACTTTGAAAAAGCAAGCGAGTTCTGGTTTGAACGCTGTACCGCCACCACCGCAAAAACTCTGGAATTTACTACGGAGGCGCTAAAGTGTTCTTTTGACTATAAGTTTTTGTGGCGGGGTTCCGAAGACTCAGTGGAGCTATCCGTGGACGGCCTTGTAACAAAGATCCACTATGTTCACGACCTTAAGGACAGGGGCTGCATCGAGTTTGACCTGCCTGCCGGGAAAAAGAACGTGGTTATCTATCTTCCCGCCGATGCCACCATGGTACTTAAAAATTTTGAGATCGACGGTGAATTTGTTCCTGCGAAAAAAGGAGAGAAGGTGCTTTGGCTGGGAGATTCCATTACCCAGGGCTACGGCCCCCTTCGCAGCTTCTGTATCTATGTGAGCGTAGCTAACAGACTCCTTAACTACGATATAATAAATCAGGGTATCGGCGGGTATGTGTACGATAAGAATTCCCTCATGAAGATGGAAGGTTACGATCCCGACAAGATCATCGTATCTCTGGGAACCAATCAGTTCGGCACCGAGACCATGAAGGATGTGGAGGATTTCTATGAGGTACTTATGAAGATCTACGGTGCTGACAAACCGGTACTCACCATAACCCCTCTCTGGCGTGGAGATGTGCCAAACGGCGAGCCCACTCTTATCCGGTTCTGCAATAATGTAAAGGACATCTGTGCCCGGTACAAAAACATTACGGTGGTGGACGGCTTTAAGCTTGTGCCTCATCTGCCCGAGTACTATATCGACAATCTTCATCCCAATGTTATCGGCGCCGAAGTTTACGGCCGAAATCTGGTGGAGGAGATCAGGCGCCTTAAGTGGTAAATAACACGAACGTACGTTCAGATTTCTGTAGACATTTATATTAGCGGATGGTATACTCTGAGAAGGGTATACCATTCTTTTGTTTAGATTTACGGGAGCATAAATGGAATTTAAGTTACACTCCGAATTTCAACCTACGGGCGATCAGCCTCAGGCCATAAAGGAACTTGTCGAGGGCTTCAAAGCGGGCAACCAGTTTGAGACCCTTCTTGGCGTTACAGGCTCAGGTAAGACCTTTACCATGGCCAATGTCATTGCGCAGTTAAACAAACCGACGCTGATCATTTCCCATAACAAGACTCTTGCGGGACAGCTTTACGGGGAGATGAAAGAATTCTTTCCGGAGAATGCCGTGGAGTATTTTGTATCCTACTACGATTACTATCAGCCCGAGGCCTATATCCCACAGTCCGATACCTACATAGAGAAGGATTCATCCATCAACGACGAGATCGACAGACTGAGACTGTCCGCCACAGCTTCCCTTACGGAGCGCAAGGACGTCATAGTGGTGGCCTCCGTTTCCTGTATCTACGGTCTTGGTTCCCCCAAGGAATTCAAGGCTCTGTCTGTCTCTTTAAGGCGGGGTCAGCAGATCGACAGGGACGATGTTGTCAGGGCTCTTATAAACATACAGTACACACGTAACGACATGGCTCTTACCCGCAATAATTTCAGGGTTCACGGCGATGTCCTTGAGGTTGTGCCTTCCACATCCTTCCACGGAGTGGATTATCTTGTAAGGATTGAGTTCTTCGGCGATGAGATCGACAGGATCACGGAACTTGACGCCCTCACGGGCAAGGTCATCCGGACTCCGGAACATATCATGCTTTTCCCCGCATCTCACTATGTTGTTGAGCAGGATACTTTGACCAGGGCCTGCAATGCCATTGAGGAGGAGATGCACGAGCGTGTTAAATTCTTCAAGTCGGAAGATAAGCTGATAGAAGCCCAGAGGATCGCAGAGCGTACCAACTTCGACGTGGAGATGTTAAGAGAGACCGGTATCTGTTCCGGTATCGAGAACTATTCAAGACATCTTGCGGGTTCCGCACCGGGAGAGCCTCCCAAGTGTCTTTTAGACTATTTTGATGACGATTTTCTTATAATCGTGGACGAGTCTCACATAACCCTTCCCCAGGTTCGTGGCATGTATGCGGGGGACAGATCCCGCAAGACCACTCTGGTGGACTACGGTTTCAGACTCCCCTCGGCTCTTGACAACAGACCTCTTAATTTCGGGGAATTTGAGTCCCGTATCGATCAGATGATGTTCGTGTCCGCCACTCCGGGAGAGTATGAAGAGCAGCATGAACTTTTAAGGGCTGAGCAGATCATCCGTCCCACGGGTCTTTTGGATCCGCCCATAGATGTGCGCCCCGTTAACGGCCAGGTGGACGATCTCATCGGAGAGATCAGGCGCACCACGGACAAGGGCGGCAAGGTTCTTGTTACCACCCTCACCAAGAAGATGGCCGAAGACCTGACGGGTTATCTTTCGGATGTGGGGATCCGGGTACAGTACTTACATTCGGATATTGACACTTTGGAGCGAAGTAAGATAATAAGGGATATGCGTCTTGACAAGTTCGACGTGCTGGTGGGCATAAACCTGCTCAGAGAGGGTCTGGACATTCCCGAGATCGCTCTTGTTGCTGTTCTTGATGCGGATAAAGAAGGCTTCCTTCGTTCCGCCACATCCCTCATACAGACGGTGGGTCGTGCCGCGCGTAATGCCGACGGCCATGTAGTCATGTATGCGGATACCATCACGGAATCCATGCAGGTTGCCATCGATGAGACCAAGCGCCGTCGGGCCATTCAGGAAGCTTATAACAAAGAACACAACATCACTCCCACTACCATAAAGAAGGCCATCAGGGATATCATCAGTATATCCGGCAAGCCCGTGGCAGAAAGGGACGAACCCAGGGACACCGAGTCCATGAGCCGTTCGCAGCTGGAAAAAGAAGCTGCGCAGCTTGAGAAGAAGATGAAGAAAGCGGCAGCAGACCTGAACTTCGAGGAGGCCATCGCTCTTCGCGACCGCCTGCAGGAAGTACGTCAGGAGCTTTTGACATTTGAAGGATAGTCCGGTGGACTATCCTTGGGAGCGAATTGACTTGCCGGGCAAGTCAGCGACCCGAGAGGATAAATAATGGAACAGAAAATACTCAAAAAGAGCGACGTGATCAAGGTTCGCGGCGCCTGCGAACACAACCTTAAGAATTTAAGCGTGGACATCCCAAGGAATCAGCTGGTGGTACTTACCGGCCTTTCCGGTTCGGGGAAGTCCTCCCTTGCTTTTGATACCATTTATGCCGAGGGACAGCGTAGATACATGGAGTCTCTTTCTTCCTATGCCCGTCAGTTCCTGGGCATGATGGAAAAGCCCAATGTGGAGCGCATAGAGGGTCTTTCTCCCGCTATCTCCATCGACCAGAAATCCACCAACCGAAATCCCAGATCCACCGTGGGTACCGTAACGGAGATCTATGATTACTTCAGGCTTCTTTATGCCCGTGTCGGTATAGTACACTGTCCCAACTGCGGCCGTGTAATCGACAGACAGACCGTGGATCAGATTGTTGACAGGATCCTGGTCCTTCCCGAAGGCACCAGGATACAGGTCCTTGCACCCGTTGTCAGGGGCAAGAAGGGCATGCACGAAAAACTTCTTGATAAGGCGCAGAAGTCAGGCTATGCCCGTGTCATGATCGACGGCAACCAGTTTGAACTGACGGAAGAGATCAAGCTTGATAAGAACATCAAGCATAATATAGATATCATTGTGGACCGCCTTGTGATAAAGGCCGACATTCAGAAGCGTCTCACGGATTCGGTGGAGAATGCCATCGGACTGGCAGAGGGTCTTGTTAACATCGACGTTGTGGGAGGGGACAGTCTTTCTTTTTCCACCAATTTTGCCTGCCCCGACTGCGATATCAGTATCGCCGAGGTGGAACCCCGAAGCTTTTCCTTCAACAATCCCTTCGGTGCCTGTCCTGCCTGCGCGGGTCTCGGATACAAGATGGAATTTTCCAGGGAACTGATCATCCCCGATGAGAGTCTGTCCCTCAATGAGGGGGCCATAGTCATGAACGGATGGAAGTCCATTTCCGATCCCAAGAGCTGGCTCCATGCAATAATGGTGTCCCTCACCAAAATATACCGCTTCAGTATGGACACTCCCTTCAAGGATTATCCCGAGCGCATCAAAAACCTGCTGTGGTACGGTAACGGCGGCGAGAAATTCAAGATAGAATACACCAGCCAGCGTGGCCGCGGACAGTACGATGTTACCTTCGAGGGAATACTTCGTCTCAGTGAGATGCGTTACCGCGAGACCTTCTCGGAGTCTGCCAAGGCGGAGTACGAGGCCTTTATGTCCGTCACTCCCTGTCAGGAATGTAACGGCATGCGTCTTAAGAGAGAATCTTTGGCAGTCACCGTGGGTGACAAAAACATATACGAACTTACAAATCTTCCCATTAACGATCTTATTGCCTTCTTACAGGCCACCGAGCTTTCCGAACAGCAGAAGTTCATCGGAAAACAGGTGCTTGAACAGATCAATGCAAGGCTTAATTTCCTTAAGGATGTGGGTCTTTCCTATCTGACACTGGCAAGAGCCACCGCTTCTTTGTCCGGCGGCGAAGCCCAGCGTATCAGACTTGCGACCCAGATCGGTTCCGGTCTGGTGGGAGTTACCTATATCCTGGACGAGCCCAGTATCGGTCTTCATCAGCGTGACAACGGCATGCTCCTTAAGACTCTTAAACACCTTCGTGACCTGGGGAATACCGTACTTGTGGTTGAACACGATGCCGAGACCATGCTGGCTGCGGATCATATCATCGATATCGGTCCCGGCGCGGGAGTCAAGGGCGGCAAGCTTGTGGCTCAGGGAACCGCCGAGGAGATCATGCAGGTGGAAAAGTCCCTTACGGGCCAGTATCTCTCCGGCAAGAAATTTATTCCGGTTCCCGAAAAGCGCAGAACTCCCACGGGCTTTATCACCGTTCACGGAGCCAAAGAAAACAACTTAAAGAACATAGATGTTTCTTTCCCTTTGGGGGTATTTACCTGTGTTACGGGTGTTTCCGGCTCAGGCAAGAGTTCTCTTACCAATGAGATCCTGAACAAATACCTTTCCAAGGTCCTTAACAGAGCACATACCATTCCCGGCAAATTTGATTCCGTGGAGGGTGTGGAGCAGCTTGACAAGATAATAGACATCGACCAGTCTCCCATAGGGCGTACTCCCAGATCAAACCCCGCTACTTACACCGGTGTTTTCGATCAGATCAGGGATCTTTTTGCCAACACAAGGGAAGCCAAAGAACGGGGCTACAAGAAGGGCCGTTTCAGCTTCAACATCAAGGGCGGCCGCTGCGAGGCCTGCCAGGGTGACGGTATCATCAAGATCGAGATGAACTTCCTTCCGGATGTTTACGTGCCCTGTGAAGTCTGCGGAGGCAAGCGTTACAACAGAGAGACCCTTGAAGCCCTTTACAAGGGTAAATCCATATACGACGTGCTTGACATGACGGTTGAGGAGGCAGTCACCTTCTTTGAGAACGTACCAAGCGTCAGAGACAAGATCAGGACACTTAACGAAGTAGGTCTTGGCTATATCAAACTGGGACAGCCTTCGACACAGCTTTCCGGCGGTGAGGCACAGCGTGTCAAGCTTGCCACGGAACTAAGCCGCAGGAGTACCGGACGTACCATCTATATCCTTGACGAACCCACCACGGGACTTCATTTCGAGGATGTCCGCAGGCTCTGCGAGATCCTTCAGCGTCTGGTGGAGGGCGGTAATACTGTTGTTGTCATCGAACACAATCTTGATGTTATCAAGACCGCCGATTACATCATCGACATGGGACCCGAAGGCGGCGCAGCCGGCGGAACAGTAATTGCCACCGGTACCCCCGAAGAGGTTGCCAAGGTCAAAAGATCCGCCACGGGAGCCTATATCGCCATGGCTCTCAAGGAGACAAAGGCAGCCATGGAAAAGAGCCGGAAGAAAGGATAAATTTTTCTTTTTCCGGACTAAAGATTTAAGTTAAATGATCCGATATAACCATTGAAGTGTACAATAATAAATTTTTATAAAGTTCTTTTATTTGTCCCTCTTATAGGTTATAATCGGTAGTAGTTTTTGAATGATCAGAGAGGGATAAACATGCAATATACAGATATAGGAATCGATCTCGGAACGGCAAGCGTTCTTGTTTATATTCGCGGTAAGGGCGTAGTTTTAAAGGAGCCCTCCGTAGTAGCTTCGGACAGAGATACAGGTAAGATCAAGGCCATCGGCGAGGATGCCAGGCTTATGTTGGGAAGGACACCCGGGAATATTGTAGCTGTAAGACCGCTACGCCAGGGTGTTATTTCTGATTACACAACTACCGAGAAGATGATGAAATACTTCATCCAGAAAGCTCTCGGACGTCGTACCTATCGTAAACCCCGTATCGCGGTCTGCGTACCCAGCGGAGTTACCGAAGTAGAGAAGAAAGCCGTTGAGGATGCCACCTACCAGGCAGGCGCGAGAGAGGTCTTCATCATCGAAGAGCCCATCGCAGCAGCCATCGGTGCAGGTATCGACATCGCAAAGCCCTGCGGCAACATGATTGTTGATATCGGCGGCGGCACCACCGATATAGCCGTTATTTCACTCGGCGGAACCGTTGCCAGCACTTCCATCAAGGTAGCGGGTGATGATTTCGACAATGCCATCGTTCGTTACATGCGTACGCATTACAACCTTCTTATCGGTGACAGAACAGCCGAAGATGTTAAGATAAAGATCGGATGCGCCTTCAAGCGCCCCGAGGAAGAATATATGGATGTTCGAGGCCGTGACCTTGTCCGCGGTCTTCCCGTAGTCATCAGGATTTCCTCCGAGGAAACCCGCAAGGCTTTGGAAGATACCACATCCCAGATCGTGGATGCCATCCACTCGGTTCTGGAGATCACACCTCCCGAACTTGCAGCCGATATCGGTGAGCGCGGAATTGTTCTTACCGGCGGCGGAAGCCTTCTTCGCGGACTTGAGGATCTGATCTCCGAAAAGATGGGAATAAATACCATGACCGCCGAAGACCCTATGACGGCGGTTGCTATCGGAACCGGTAAATACGTTGAGTATCTTGCCGGCTACAGAGAAGATTAGTCGTCGAGATTTGAAAAAGCTCGACAGTCGGAGGAAAGCATGGTTAAGGGTTTATACACAGCATACACCGGAATGATCAACGAGCAGCACCGTATGGATACGCTCACCAACAACCTTGCCAACTCCACCACCATCGGCTTCAAGAAAGAGGGAAGTACCAGCCAGTCCTTTGACGCATTGCTCGCGTACAAGCTCAAGGATACCTCTGAGGCTCCCAATATAGCCCGCCGCATGGGCTACAACGAACCCGGTGTCAAGATCGGTGAGAACTACACCGATTACGATCAGGGTTCCTTCAAGATCACAGACAACACCTATGACCTCGCTTTGTCGGGTCATGGTTTCTTTGAAATCGAATTCACCAACAAAGCGGGTGAGACTTCTACCAAGTACACCCGCGATGGTTCTTTCACCCTCACCCAGGAAGGATATCTTGTAACCAAGGACGGAGACTACGTTATGGGTACAAACGGCAGGATCAAGCTTGATCCGCTGTATGATGCCGATATAGATTCGTCGGGACGCATATCCCAAAACGGTGTGGCGATCGCTCAGATCAAACTCACTGACTTTGAAGATTACGATTATCTCAAGAAGTACGGGGAAAATCTTTACGACCTCACGGAAGGCGGGCGCACAACTGCCGCCAACTGCAAGGTCTACTCCGGATATCTTGAGATGTCCAACGTTAATATCGTAACGGAAATGGTCGATCTTATTGCCATCACCAGACAGTATGAATCCAACCAGAAGATTATCAGATCCATCGACGAGACTCTTGATATTGCAGCCAACCAGCTTGGAAGAGTTCAGTAATGTGATCTGACGAAAGGAGCCTTACATGGTTAGAAGTTTATGGACCGCAGCCACCGGCATGCGTGCGCAGCAGACCAACGTGGACACCATCGCAAACAATCTGTCCAACGTTAACACCACAGGCTATAAAACCGAAGTAAACGGATTTAAATCGCTTTTATACCAGACAATTCAGACCAAGACCACATCAGCCAACGGAGATACCAAACCTGTGGGAGCGCAGGTTGGACTCGGAGTTCGCAACGCATCCATAACATCTATCTTTACCGACGGTGCTTTGCTTGCAAGCTCCAGCGATTCGGATTTTGCTCTTTCCGGTCGCGGCTTCTTTGCGGTTCGCGGTGAAGACGGAAACACTTACTACACCAGAAACGGAAGCTTTAACTGGGCACTTAATACTGCAGGCGGCGTTATGCTTGCCACCAGTGACGGACTCCCTGCTCTTGATACCGCAGGTAATCCCATTTCTTTCGGACCCCAGTTTGCATCCTCCAAGATCACCGTTACCGGTGATGGAACCTTCTGCTATCCCGATGAATTCAACAATCCCCAGCCCATTACCGATACCCAGGGCCGCGTGATCAGATTCGGTATAATCCAGTTCAGCAATCCTGCGGGTCTTGAAAAGAACGACTCAGGCCTTTTCGCACAGTCCGCAGCCAGCGGGGCACCCATCAGCGAAGCTACAGACACCAACGTTGAGCCCACAAAGGTTACCCAGGGATACCTGGAAGGCTCCAACGTGCAGGTGGTAGATGAAATGGTCAACCTTATTACCGCACAGCGTGCCTATGAGCTTAACTCCAAGGCCATCACAGCCTCCGACGAAATGCTCCAGCAGGCCAACAACCTCAGATAAATATGAGCATGGCGAAGCCTGCGAATACGCATTGTGAGGAGCTAATTATGGATATTAATTCTATTTCAAGTTTATACACACAATACCTGCAAGACACCGCCTCCAAGAATTCCGGTGCGACAGCCGCCACCGAAGCCGATCTTAAAAAAGATTACTCCGGGGCCTCGGACCAGGAGCTTATGGATGTATGCAAGAAATTCGAAGCATACTTTCTCGAGCAGTGTTTCAAAGAGATGATGAAGACCACCGGATCCGATGACACTCTTTCCGGTTCTTCTTTCATGCTTGTGGATTTCTACAAGGACAATCTCATCCAGAAAATATCAGAGGACTCTACGGAGAAGCAGAGCCTCGGCCTTGCCCAGATGCTCTATGAGCAGATGAAGCGAAATTATAATTTGTAAACGTAAAGCCCGTAACGGCCTCTTGTGTTTGTCGCGGGCTTTTTTCTCAGTTGGTTTTGTATGGAAACAATCAAAGGCTATATATCGGCCGTCAAATTCCAAAATCCTCAAACCGGATATACTGTTCTTTCTTTTGTCTGCGACGGTAATGAAGAGACCGTTGTCGGCAATTTCCCTCCCGTCTCCGAAGGCGAACTCATGGAAGTCACCGGAGAATGGATCATCCATCCCGTATACGATCGACAATTCAAGGCTTCTTCCTACAGAAGCATGCAACCCGATGACGAAGTATCCATAGTGAGATACTTAGGTTCCGGCGTCATCAAAGGCATAGGCCCCACCCTTGCAAAGCGTATAGTGGATGAATTCGGCAAGGATACCTTCAAAGTCATGGAGGAACAGCCGGAGCTTTTGGAGCGCATCAAAGGCATCACTCTGACCAAAGCCCGTGAGATCGGGATAATCGTCAACGAAAAGCGGGGCTACAGAGATGCCATGATCTTTCTTGATAAGTACGGCATCGGTAACGTGCTGGCCATCAAGATATATTCTTTTTACAAGGACGAAGTCTATCGTATCCTCAAAGAAAATCCCTACAGGATAGCCGAAGATATCAACGGCGTGGGCTTTAAGACCGCCGATGCCATTGCAACGGGCATGGGCTTTAAGGCAGACAGCGATTACCGCATCGGAAGCGGCATACTCTATACTCTTTCTCTGGCTATGGGCCAGGGATTTATGTATCTTCCCAAGGAAGAACTGGTAAAGAACGCGGCAATCCTCCTTGATGTGCCCGAAAATATCGTGGAGCCTCAGATTTCAAACCTTCTGGTGGAAAAGAAACTGATCTCCAGAGGCGATGCTGTCTACACCCCCATGAATTTCTACACGGAAACAGCCTGCGCAGGTATGCTCAAGAGCCTGTTCGTGGATCTTGCATCCGACAAGTCGGATGAAGGAAGCGTCCTGAAACGTATAAAGACCGTGGCCAGGGCCTGTGATTCCGAACTTGACGGGTATCAGACACAGGCAGTGCTTAATGCTGTAAAGAACGGCATTTCCATTGTGACCGGCGGACCCGGTACCGGTAAGACCACCACCATCAAGACCATGATCGCCTATTTTGAGGCCGAGGGTCTTTCCATAGCTCTGGCTGCACCTACGGGCCGCGCTGCCAAGCGTATGACGGAAGCCACGGGATATGAATCCAAGACCCTTCACCGACTGCTGGAACTCAGCGTGAACTCCGAGGGGGAGATCTCGGAGTATGGCTTCGAGAGAAACGACGAAAATCCCCTTGAAGCCGATGTGATCATCGTGGACGAAATGTCCATGGTGGATGTTTTTCTTTTTAAAGCATTACTTAAGGCTGTGCCCGTGGGCTCGAGACTTATCATGGTGGGAGATTCCAACCAGCTTCCAAGCGTAGGCCCGGGACAGGTGCTGAGGGATCTTATAGAGTGCGGTGTATTTCCTGTTACAAGGCTTGAAAAGATCTATCGCCAGGAGGGAACCGGCGACATTGTCATGAATGCCCACCGTATAAACCGTGGAGAACCGGTGAATTTCGATAACAAGAGCAGGGACTTTTTCCTCCTTGAGCGAAGCGATTCCCCGAGGATCCTTGCCAACATGGTGGAACTTATCACCGAGAAACTGCCGCCCTATGTGGATTCCGAACCCTTTGACATCCAGGTTCTTACTCCCATGAGAAAGGGAAGCCTGGGGGTTGAAGCCCTGAACCGTTATCTTCAGGAAAAACTGAATCCTCCTTCGCCGGAAAAGAAAGAATATACCTACGGTGACTGCATTTTCAGGGTGGGAGACAAGGTGATGCAGATCCGCAACAATTACGACCTTAACTGGGAGATATGCGGCAGGTTCAATATCCCCATAGATGCGGGGACCGGAGTGTTTAACGGGGATATGGGAAGGGTCACTGAGATCAATACCGTTATCAATTCCCTTAAAGTGGAGTTTGATGACGGAAGAAGGGTGGACTATCCCTTCACGGGCCTTGATGAACTGGAACTTGCTTATGCCATCACGGTGCACAAGTCCCAGGGAAGCGAATACAATGCGGTGATCATGCCTATCCTTGACGGCCCCAAACAGCTTTTGAACCGTAATCTGCTGTATACCGGAGTAACAAGAGCAAAGAAATGTCTTGTGATACTTGGAAGCAGCGATACCGTCAGAGCCATGATCGACAACGACCGCGAAAATTTAAGATATTCCGGCTTGAAAGAAAGGATCCTCGAAGTATTTAAGTGAATTTATTAAGATTACTTTTTCCGGAGCATTGCCCCCTTTGTGACGTTGTAAGGCCTTTGGGGGCGGAGGCCTTTTGCCCCGGGTGCTTTAAAAGCCTGAAACTCATAAGACCGCCTGCATGTATGGGCTGCGGGCGGCCTGTTGCGGTGACGGAGGAGTACTGTCCCGAATGCGAGGGAAAGAAACGTAACCACGACGGAGGACGTTTTTCTTTTTCCTACGATCAGATTGCAGGGAGCATATACCGGTTCAAATACATGAAGAGACCGGCCTATGCAAGGGGCTATGCAAAGGTTCTTTGCAGGGAGCAAAAAGAATGGTTTGATGCCATAAATGCCGACGCGCTCATCCCCGTACCGCTTCATGCCAAACGGTTAATGACAAGGGGATATAATCAATCCAAGGTACTTGCGGGGGAAATATCGAAACTGACAGGTATTCCCGTCCGGGACAAATGCGTGGCGAGAATTAAAAATACAAGGCCCCAGAAGCAGTTTGACCGCAATGAACGCCTAATTAATCTTAAAAATGCTTTTATTGTGCGGGAAAATGTTGTAGAATTAAAGACGGTAATAATTGTGGATGACATTTTTACCACAGGGAGCACTATAGATTCTCTGGCGACGGAATTAAAGAGAAACGGCGTTGAGCGTGTTTTCTTTTTGACACTGTCGGCTGCGGGTACCTAAACTATATTTTGGAGGTTGTTATGAACGTACGTAATTGTAAGAAATGCGGAAAATTATTCAACTATGCCATGGGCCCCATTGTTTGCCCTCAGTGCCGTGAAGCCCTCGAGGAGAAATTCAAAGAGGTCAAGGCTTACATCGAGCAGAATCCCCACAGCGGTATTCACGATGTAGCCGAAGCCTGCGAAGTTGAAGTTGCCCAGATCCAGCAGTGGCTCAGAGAAGAACGTCTTGAGTTCACCAGCGATTCCATGGTGCAGCTTGTATGTGAGACCTGCGGCGCTCAGATCCGTACCGGTCGTTTCTGCGACAAGTGCAAGAATGAGATGGCCAACGGCTTCCAGCGTGCGATCCAGCCGCAGAAGGCTCCCGAGCCTCAGGTAAAGAAAGATCCGAGAGATTCCGCGCGCATGCGCTTCCTGAGTTAATCGTCGGAAGTGTCGTGTCCGTGCCCTCGGGAAGGGTAAGGTATGATCAACGAAGAAAGAATAAGACTGATGACCCGCATGGCATCATATGCGGATACGGAAGGCAGACACAATGAGAGTATTGCCTCCTATTTCCGCAGTGACTATGTGGGCATGCAGGTTTTAAAGGCGGTCATATGTGCAACGATAGCATATATGATTGCTTTTGCTGTCTATATTTATTATGATTTTGAGACTTTCATGATAAATATCTATAAAATGGACTTGTGGGATTTTGCGGCCAAGGCTCTGAAGAACTATGTGATCTTCACCATTGTTTACTGTGTGCTTGTTTACATAGGCTTCACGGTAAGATATGCCGGTGCCAAGAAGGGTATGCGTCGATATTTCAATAATCTTCGTCTTTTGGGCTCCATGTATTCCGGCAGGGAAATTCAGATAAAATAACATTACAGCGAGGAATTTATGAAACAGCTACTGTTGATCCGTGACCGGATAAAGGTTTTTGCAGGCAAGAACGAAGCCTATCTCATGCCGCTTTTCAAGTTTCTTCTGACTTTGCTCCTTATGCTCAGGATAAACTCGAAACTCGGCTTTATGACTAAGATCTCAAGAACACCCATTGCGCTGATGGTCGCTCTTGCGGGCTCATTTCTGCCCGTCAATCTGACCATCGTGATACTTGCTCTCATAGTTACGGCCCATGTTTATGCGCTTTCCATGGAGACTGCCATTATCGTGCTGGCTCTGTTCCTGATACTTTTCGTTCTGTATTTCAGGTTTGCATCCAAGGATGCGGTGGGAACACTTCTCATGCAGGGAGCATATATTTTCGGGATCCCCGCCACGATCCCCGTATCCATGGGATTGGTAGGTTCGCCTGCTTCCATGGTGTCTGTGGGTTGCGGAGTCATTGTTCACGACGTACTTAAGTTCATATCCCTTAATTCTGCAGATCTTGCAAAACTGGGTGAGACAGGTTCGAAACTTGGCAAGTTCAAGGATATTGTTGATGCACTTATAAACAACAAAGCAATGTTTGTGACCGTGGCAGCCTATGCGATCATGGTACTGGTGGTTTATGTTATCCGCCGCCTGCCCATCGATTACTGCTGGTTTTTGGCCATCGGTATCGGTAATATAGTCGGTTTCTTTGTACTCCTTGTGGGTAATTCCTCCATGAAGGCAGGAATATCCATGGGCGGAGCCTTCTTTGGCCTGATAGTTTCCGTAATTCTTAATATAATCTTACAGTTTTTCTGCTTCAGTCTGGATTATAATAAGACGGAGAAAGTACAGTTCGAGGACGATGAATATTACTACTATGTCAAGGCTGTTCCCAAGCGTGTTTCGGGCGAGTTGGAATCCGATGTGCCTGTTCATAAGGTAATGGCTGCAAGAGAATCGGATCGCCCCGTAAAGAAAGTAATGGTACGCGTTCCCGAAGCATCGGCGGCACCCCGCAGTGCGGCTAATGTCGGACCGAGACCCGAACAGAGAAAAGCTCCCAGGTCTAAGGGAATCCTTGGACTCAGCGGCGGACGGCCCGCAGGCGAGGGACGTCTCAAGGCAGAAGCGGCTGCGAGAGCAAGGCGTGAAAGACTGGAAGAACAGCAAAGAGCAAACGGAAAGCATATTGAGCCTCTTTCTGACGAGGACCTCAATCAATAATAAAACGGAACGGAAACCTTAATGGCAAAACTTGTTGAATTTGTGCGCAGCACCTTTGAAAAATTCAATATGCCGAGTATTTCGTGGACCGATGTCATCGAAATAATCGTTATCGCTTACCTGGTATATAAGATCCTTATCTGGTTCAAAAAGACCAGAGCCTGGTCTCTTATGAAGGGTATATTTGTCATCGGCGCATTTTTACTCATTGCTGAAGTACTGGAGATGAATACCATCCTTTGGATCGCAGGCAAGCTGTTTACCATTATGGCAACAGTCCTTGTGGTGGTTTTCCAGCCGGAACTTCGTAAAGCACTTGAATCCCTGGGTAACAGAGATTTTCTTTCCAAGGTCCTTCCTTTTGAAACCGCCAAGGTTTCGGAGGGCAGGTTTTCCGACCGCACCATCAACGAACTCATCAGAGCCTGCAACGATATGGCAAGGGTCAAGACCGGTGCACTTATCGTTATCGAGCAGAACAATTCGCTGGCGGATATCGAGCGTACCGGTATAGCCATTGACGGTGTGGTATCAAGTCAGCTTCTCATCAATATTTTCGAACACAACACGCCGCTTCATGACGGCGCTGTGGTGGTCCGCGGAGACCGTGTTACCGCTGCCACCTGTTATCTTCCCCTGTCGGACAATCTTTCCCTCAGCAAGGAACTGGGTACCAGACACCGCGCAGGTGTGGGTATTTCCGAGATAACCGATTCTCTCACCATTATCGTTTCCGAAGAGACCGGTCGCATCAGCCTTGCTTATGAAGGCGAGCTCATCCGCAACGTGGACAATGACACTTTCCGTAAACGGCTTGAACTTGTGCAGAACAAGCCCGAAGCGGAGAAGAAACGCATTCTTTTCAGAAAGAAGGGCGTGAAGCATGAAGCTTAAACTCAAAGAATTCTTCTCCAAAGGTCATATATTCAATAATATCGGATACAAGATCGTTTCCCTTGTTGTTGCCGTTATCCTGTGGCTGGTTGTTATTAACATGACAGATCCCATGATAGACCGGGGGTACCGTAATGTTCCGGTCAGGCTCGTCAATGCCTCCGTGGTTACGGATGCCGGCAAGACTATTCGTATAATCGACGGGACCGATGTGATACCTTATGTTTCTCTGCGGGCTCCCAGGTCCGTTATCCAGGAACTCGGTTCCTCTCCCGAAAGCATAGTAGCCACTGCGGATTTCAAAAATCTTTCCGCAGACGGTTCTTCGGTTCAGATCGAATTTACCACATCAAAATACAGCGATAAGATTGACAGTATCAAGAGTAACGATGACAAGCTTATGGTTGAGATCGAGGATCGCAAGACCTTACAGCTTCCCATCCAGTACACAACTTCCGGCGAAATAGCAAGCGGCTATATTCTCGGAAGAGTTACCCTTGGACAGAACCAGGTCCGTGTCAGCGGCCCCGAGTCCGTTATTTCCGCCATCCCCACCGCCTCCGTCGATGTGCAGCTTACAGGCTTTACCGAGAACATCACCACCACCCCCGCTATAGACACCTCCGCCCCCGCCGACGCCGTGAACCCCGACCATGACACGAGAC
>JAEEGT010000121.1 GCA_016280465.1 Lachnospiraceae bacterium
AAATCCGACTCTTCAAGGATAAAGCCTCCCGATAGTAAGCATAAAAAAAACTCCATTGCCATTTTATCACGGCAACGGAGTTTTTTACTACTTATTTATTTCGGTTTTCGCTTTATGCCTCGGGCTCAATGAGACCGTAGGTATTTCCTTTACGCTTGTACACAACGGCGATCTGTTCGTTCTCCGCATTGATGAACATGAAGAAGTTGTGGCCCAGAAGTTCCATCTGCACGCAGGCGTCTTCGGGATACATGGGTTTCATGTCGAACTTCTTGGTACGAACGATCTTGATCTCCTCATCGTCCATGTAATCATTCTCCAGGAATTCCTTCTTGAAGGATCCGCCGGACTGATATCTGTCGGTGAGTTTGGTCTTATACTTCTTAAGCTGTCTCTCGATGATCTCCTCCACCAGATCGATGGATACGTACATATCGTTGGAAACCTGCTCAGAACGTATGATATTGCCCTTAACGGGAATGGTAACCTCTATTTTCTGTCTTTCCTTCTCAACGCTTAAGGTAACATGAACTTCCGTGTCCGGAGTAAAGTACTTTTCCAGCTTGCCGATCTTATCCTCGACCGCGCTCCTTAAACCTTCCGTTACGTTGATGTTTTTACCGATGATATTAAATTTCATATACATCACTCCTCTCTTAATGGTTTAGAGTCTGAGTGTATTATAACATGAGTTGAGTATAATTGCATTAATTTTTTATAAATTGTCTGAAAAATCTTTTTGTAGACACGATTTTATAAATTCCGCTGAAAAACATTCGTTTGGATAAAAAGAAATAACTTGTGTCAGTTTCCTCTTCTTTTTCGGTGGAAAAAGTGGATAAGTCGGTTGAAAAGTGTCTTTAAGGCAATTCTGTGTGTAATAATCCGTGGAAAAGTATGGAGTTATACACCGATGTCAGTTTCAAACTTTTCTCTTGCAGTATTTTGGCTTTGTGCATCTTGCACAACAAAACAGGCTTTTGACTATTTCAGTTAAATAAAAAAGGGGCCGATGACGGATTCGGTCAATAAATCCCGGACACAAAAAAACAGCAGAATTCCGACTGAAATTCTGCTGCTTTACCGCTTTTTTACTTTAAACTGTTAGAAAATTCTTCTTATCGCCAGAATCTTTGTATAGGACGCATTACCTGTACAAATGCCCTTTTTAGGCGTTGCCGCGTGGACTATCTTGTTGTCTCCCATGTAGATCGCCACATGTCCGGAGTAGAATATCAGGTCTCCCGGAAGTGCCTCGGCCAACGATGCCACCGCATATCCGGAACTTCTCTGTCCGGTTCTGGGAAGTGCAACACCAAAGTGTGCGTATACGCTTTGAACAAATCCGGAGCAGTCGGCTCCGTCCGTAAGGCTTGTGCCGCCGTACACATAGGGATTACCCACAAACTGAAGGGCGAAATCCACAACCTGCTGTCCGAGATCATCCGAGGATCCCGTGATGGCGCCTGCAGCCGCTGCCGCAGCAGCTGCTTCTTCTTTTTCACGCTGGGCCCTTAACTTGGCCTCTGCAGCTTCCTTGGCTTTTCTTCTGGCTTCTTCCTCGGCCTTGAGACGGGCCCGTTCTTCCTCTATGGATTCGGCCTCCACAAATTCCGTGTGGATATCCACATAATCCAAAGATATGTATCCGGTCTTGTTATTGTAGGAAACCTTGGCGAATCCGTCCTCCTCGGCCAGGACTTCCAGCTCATCGCCTCTGGAAAAAGTACCCAGTATGGCGGATTTGGTGTTGGGCTTCTCTCTGACTCTTAAGGTATTGGCGGTGATGGTGGCATATGTGATCTCCACATCCCTTGCTATCCTCAGAGCTTCAAGGCCCCGGACACAATACTCTGCGCTGACATACCCCGTAACCGTTCCGCTTTGGATCTTGTACCATCCGTTTTCTTCCTCGATGAAGTGCCCCACTGAATTGTTGTAGAGCTTACCCAGGATCTCACCGGATGTGTCGGGCTTGCTTCGGACATTGACGTATCGGTCGACCTGGGCAATGACCAGATCCACGTACTCGCGGTTATCCACCACCTCCACCACTGTGGAAGTTTCGGGAGTCACAAGCCCCGCATAGGCAACGCAGGGGTTAAGTGCCACAAGCAGCACACACCCCGCCAGGCCTCCCGTGTAAAATTTCTTTTTCATAAAAACCTCTATCTGATATCTTCCTGAACGCTGGTAACAGCGTTGGCACCGTCCGCAACGGCGGTGATGATCTGCCTGATGGGCTTCTTGCGGATGTCGCCCGCAACGTAGAGACCCTTCTTATCGGTCCTGCAGTCTTCGCCGGCTACCGCATAGCCCTTGTCATCAAGCTTGACAAGATCTTTGATAAGATCCGTTCCCGGTCTGATACCGACTGCCACAAAGGCTCCGGCCACGGGAAGTTCCTTGCTCTCCCCGGTCTTTTTGTTTACAACGGTAACGGATTCAAGACCGTCCTTACCGTTCATTGACTTAACTTCGCTGTCCCATTCAAAAGAAACATTGGGATATTTGTTAAGATCTTCCACCAAAGAATTGGCAGCTCTTAAAGTATCGCGCCTATGGATCAGGTATACATGGCTGCAGGTCCTTGCAAGGTAGATCGCATCCTCAACAGCCACGTCGGAACCTCCGATGACGCATACATCAGCATTCTTAAAGAAAGCTCCGTCGCAGGTCGCACAGTAGGAAACTCCCATACCGGCAAGTTCTTCTTCTCCTGGCACTCCAAGGTGCGCGTGGGTCGCTCCGGTTGCTATGATCACGGTCTTGGTCTCAAAATCGCCCTTGTCGGTGGATACCTTCCAGCCGCCGTCGATCTCCGAAAGACTTCTGACCATTGTTGCTTTTTTCTCGATGCCTGCCTTGTCGGCATGCTCTGAAAACTTCTCTCCAAGCTCCATTCCCGAGATACCGGGAAGTCCAAGATAGTTGTCAACTTCGTATGTGGAAAGAACCTGACCTCCGTAAATGGGGGTGCCTTCGATAAGAAGGGCATTTAATCCCGCACGCTTTGCATATACAGCTGCAGAAAGTCCGGCGGGTCCGCCGCCTACTATTATCGTATCGTACATAGAATCCTCCTTTACATACTTGCTTTTCCTAAAAAAGGAACATAATATAAAAGAAAAAGCATAAAATCACAACCAATCCGAGTTAAAGTATAGAATATTATCCCGTTTTTGTCAAAAAACCGGGTTTCAGGAGAGTTTATGAAGACAGCGCTTGTTACGGGAGCCTCCCGGGGAATAGGGTGTTCCATCGCCAAAGCCCTTGCCGCCGACGGTTACAATCTACACCTTATTTGTGAAAAAAATGTGAATCTTTTGTCCGAACTTAAGAACCGACTGGAAAAAGAACACTGTGTGAGCGTTAAGACCTACAAAGCGGATGTGTCGGACTATGCCGCACTCGCGGAGATCTTTGCCGGAATAAGGGAACTGGACGTGCTCGTGAACAACGCAGGGATCTCCTACGTGGGACTTTTAAGCGAGATGGACATCGAGGACTGGACCAGGATCGTGTCCGTAAACTTAAACTCCGTCTTTTACACTTCTAAGCTTTCCGTTCCCATCATGCTTAAAAAGCACTCAGGGTCCATAATCAACGTTTCCTCTGTCTGGGGCAATGTGGGTGCCTCCATGGAGGTTGCCTACTCAGCCACCAAAGGCGGTGTAAACGGCTTCACAAAAGCCCTTGCCAAAGAGCTTGCTCCCAGCGGGATCACCGTCAATGCCATTGCATGCGGTTTTGTGGATACCGATATGAACAAAAATCTCTCTCCCGACGAAGTTGAATCCGTAAAAGAAGAAATCCCCGCGAACCGTCTTGGGGTTCCCGAGGATATCTCAAAAGCAGTTATGGGACTTTTAAAAACCTCCGACTACCTGACGGGTCAGGTGATAACCGTTGACGGAGGATGGACCTGACCGGGTCTCAAAAAGGGACCGTTATGCCGGGCATTTCAGGGTCTTACTAGAATTTTCTAAGTTCTTCAGACTCACCCACGGTGGAATTATCGATCTTTCGAATCACCGCCCAGTAGCTGTAATCCTTGCTGACGGTGATCTCCACCCTGTCTCCCACCTTGTGACCCAGGAGCGCTCTTCCCATGGGAGATTCGTTGCTCACAAGTCCGCTTAAGGAGTCTTCCCTTACGGTGGTGACTATCTTGTACTGTTCTTCCACGCCGTCCTCTTCAATGAAGATCGTGACGGTCTTATTTATTCCCACCTCGTCGTCTTTGGAATTATCCTCCACAACATTGGCGGTCTTTATCATCCTTTCCAGATATCGGATGCGGCTTTCGTTCTGATTCTTCTCTTTCTTGGCAGCATAGTACTCAAAGTTTTCGCTTAAGTCTCCCTGGGAGCGGGCTTCTTTGACATGCTCCAAAAGTTCCTTGCGGACCACTATCTTGCGATGCTCTATCTCCGCTTCCATGTCCTCGATATCTTTTCTTGTCAGTTCGTTATGCATTACCGTAAATCCTTTCCGTTCCCCCTGGCCGTTACCCCTGGGTCTGATGCCGAAGTTTTATCCTTCGGCCACCAAAATCTCAATTCATATTTCTCTGCCTTAAGTTCATACCCAAGACCATAATAAAGCCCCAACGCCTCAAGATCGTCTCCGAACACGGACAGACGGACTTTTTTTGCTCCATTGACCAAAAGAGTCATCAGCGTTCTTCTAAGCACTGCCGACGCCAGATGTTTCTCTCGGAACTCAGGTACAGTAAAGATATTTTCCGTGGAATAGATTCCCGGTTTTGTCTCCCATACCGTTACCGATGAGGCTATCTTACCCTTTATCCTTGTCACATATATCTTCGCTTTGGAGTTTGCGAGTTCTTCCCTGATCATCTCCTCAGGATCCTGCTCCCCGAATCCGAGAGCGTTTGCTTCAAGGTATTCCGAAAGATCCGCGCTGTGATCGTACTCTTCGAAGATAACGGTATCCTTAACGTCCGATCCGGTCAATATTTTTCCGGAAGTATCGATCTCGTCTCTATTCCTCAACAGGGCTCCGGCTCTTTCAAGGTCCGCTTCCATAAATAGCATGATGTTGTGGACAAAGAACCCGTTCCTTAGGAAAAAGTCCAGTTCATCCCTGTGGGTGACATCCACAAAAGTCTGCAGAAACGCTTCGGGATTCCGGCCCTGTTCTTGACTAAGGCGGTCAAAAGCATATCTTAACCCCGTCTCATGATCTTCAACCGACCGTCCCTTAAGGTTAAAGAGCATCCTGTCCCCGTATATCCTGATATCACAGTTATCAGTCATCAAAACCACCCTTTGACTCATACGCAGCGGAGCCTTCTTCGGAACACTGCTCACAGTCTATGGTATCTTTCCTTGTGTATGTAACATAGGAGTAGGGGATCTCTCCGTCTATGACCTCATCAACGGTCTTTACATACAGATCCTTGTCAAACTCCGGAAAGAAAGTATCTCCCTCAACATCAAGGTCCACCTCGGTGATGAAGAGTTTTTCCGCCAGAGGCAGTCCTTCTTTGTATATACCTGCGCCGCCGGAAAGATATATGTTTTCTCCGGGGCGGTTCTTTTTTGCATACTCTATGGCTTCGGCCACGGAAGAGACCGTGGTGCAGTTTTCAAATTCGTATTTTGCGGAAGAAGAAACCACTATGGTAAAGCGGTTGGGCAGGGGATGCCCTATCTCATCGTAGGACCTTCGACCCATTATCACCACGTTACCTGTGGTAAGTTCCTTGAATCTGCGCTGTTCCCCTTTTATCCTCCAGGGGATCATTCCTTTGTTTCCGATAACACGGTTGTGAGCATATGCCACGATCAGACCGACCATACATTAACCTCCGCCGGGATAATAATCTCTGTCTGATTATATCACACCACTCTTTCGATGTGAAACAGCATAATAAGATCAGTGTTCATTTACTTCCTGCGGAAAGACCTTCGCGGTCCCGGGAACATAGGGGAGTTTAAGCATAACTGTACCGTTGCCCGCCACATAATATTCTTTGGAGAGCTCCAAAGCCTTTTTCGTAGTGGCCCGTTCCAGATTGTCATTTAACCGCTCCTGTCTGGTGGATATAAGGACCACCGGAGCATTTACCTTTTCATAGAGTTCCACACTGGCGCCCCGAAAACCGTGATGGGCAAGCTGAAGGATGTCTGCCTTAAGCTCGGTGTCGCTATAGTGAGCGGTAAGGTATTCGGCCTCTCTTTCACCCGCATCTCCGGGCCAGAAGATCTTCTGCCCCTCCGCTTCCATCATGAGTACCACCGAGGTATCGTTAAAACGGATGATGGGCATGGGGATCTCTTCCCAGGTGACTAGGACCTTTATGGTCAGATTTCCTATACGGAACACATCTCCCGTGTGTGGTGTTATCTTCTTAAGATCCGTTCTTTCCGCCATAAGATCCCTGAATTCCCGCATGGTGACTTTGTCATCCTCGCTCCAGTGCTCCGAGGATTCCCCGTCGGGATCCGGGAAATTGTAGTATAAAGCCTCGATCTCGTAATCGTTAAAATCCGACCTTATAAAATCCATGAACTTCACTATATGATCCTGATGGGCGTGGCTGAAAAACCACCCCCGTATCCTTATCTTCTCTCCTGCGGGAACAAGGCTTTTTAGAAATTCGTGGATCCGTATGTGGTCATTCTTTGAATCCTGATGGGCACTGTCTATCAAAAAGAAAGAGCCGTCCCGGCACTTTACGGCATAGAACATGCCGCAGTCAATGTTTCTGTAGTCATTCTCAAACTGATATAATACCGTATCCATACATAACCTCTCATTTAATAATAAAAGGGGGAAGTACCGCTTCCCCCTTTTGGTGTGCTTAAAGATCATCGATCCGTAAGCCGATTATTTAAGCAGTGCGTGATATCTCTCTACTGCGTTCTGGTAGATCTTGAGGAGGCCGTCGGAGTTCATGGCCTTAATGCTCTCAACATATGCATCCCACTCATCAAAGGACTTGGTGCCAAGGATAAAGGCTGTTGCTGCCTCGTTGATGGTCTTGTCAACGTCGGACTTGA
>JAEEGT010000122.1 GCA_016280465.1 Lachnospiraceae bacterium
ATCAGGGCGGTAACGGCGAGACGGAAGCAGTCCGGGACAACACACCCATCGCTGCCGGAGCCATAAAAGCAGGAGACACGGTGGATGTTGACCTTACCAAGCTGTCAAGTACCCTGGTCTATTCCGAAGTGTTGAATATGATGACCTGTCCCGATAATTATGTGGGAAAGACAGTAAGGATGTCGGGCCTTTTTGCTTCCTACCATGATGATGCTTCGGGTAACGACTATTATGCCTGCGTGATAAAGGATGCTACCGCCTGCTGTGCCCAGGGTATAGGATTTATCCTGAATGGGGATTATTCCTATCCGGAGGGGTACAAGGAGATATGCGTGGCAGGTACCTTTGACACCTACTGGGAGGGAGAGTTCCGCTATTGTACCCTGAGAAATGCCACCCTTGAATCGGAAAAAGACGCAGTGATCGAATAAAGACTGTTACATCCCGTGCCTTTCAGGTTTCTATTGACAAACGGTGCGGGGTGTTTTATTATTTAGTCAGAAAACGTTTTCCGAAACGATCTTTTAAGCTTGAAACGGGAAACGAAGGAGGCATCATGATAGGAATAAAGGATGTGGCCAAGCGCGCAGGGGTGGCGGTTTCCACCGTATCCAAGGTGGTTAACGATTATCCCAATGTAAGTGAGGCTACCAAGAAAAAAGTCAATAAGGCGATCAGAGAGCTGGGCTTTGTTCCCAATGCGGTGGCTCAGGCACTTTCGTCCAAACAGCCGGGACGTATCGCCATCATTATGAACGATACCATTCAGTCGGCGGTGGACGAAGTGGATATGCAGTATCTTGCAGGTGCTCTGTACAAGGCAAGGGAAATGAACCTTGATGTGGTGACCCTGTTCTTTTCCATGATCAGAGACAAGAGCATTGACGAGATCATCACCTACCTTCGCTCCCAGAACGTTCGCGGAATGGTGATCTTCGGTCTTTCCAAGGATGAGAGCACCATACTTGAACTCCTTAAGACCACCACCTTTAAGAAAGTAGTTATAGACGCGCCTTTACACAACGAATCCACCAGCAGCGTATGGGTTGATCAGAGCAAGGCTCAGTACGATGTTGTGGAAGAGATGCTCAAGCATAATCCCGCCGAGAAGATCCTCTATCTTGCAGGTAAGGAAAACAGCTTTGTCATGGAGGGCAGACTGGCCGGCATGAAGAAGATCGCCAAGGAAAAGGGCATCAAACTTCTTGTGAGAAACGCCGATTTCAGTGAAAAGAAAGCTCGCGAAGCCGTCTTCAACGAAACGGAAGAGTATCACATGGTGGTATGTGCTTCCGACCTTATGGCCATCGGTGCCATGAGAGCTTTGACGGAGCTGGATGTATTTAAGCCCGTATGCGGTTTTGACGGTATCTCACTTATGGGTTATGCGGGAAAGCAGATGACCACGGTCAAACAGGACTTTACCAAGATCGCGGAGACCGCGGTGGGAGAACTGGGTAACCTTCTTGAAGGCAAGAAGGGTCGTGAGATCGTTCTTCCTCACAAGATCGTAAGAATGGAATACCTTGATGTAATCAGTTAGTTGTTTTGTCTGACATGAAAGACAGGGAGGATTTTATGAGTTTAAGAGCCAAAATGCAGCAGGAAGTTATGCTTCTCAACATGGAAAGCGAGCTTGAATCAAGAGCCAAGGAAGCCTACGGAAAGACTCTTAAAGAGTGTGATAACAGAGATCTTTACTACATTTTGCTGGAGCTTACCAAGAATATGGCTTCTCTTTCCGAGCCCATCAGCTCCGATAAGAAGGTTTACTATATTTCGGCAGAATTCCTTATCGGAAAGCTTCTTTCAAACAATCTTATAAACTTAGGTCTTTACGACAAGATCAGCGAGATCCTTGACAAGAACGGAAAGACCCTTGCTGACATTGAAGAGTACGAGCCCGAACCTTCTCTCGGTAACGGCGGTCTCGGAAGACTTGCGGCATGTTTCCTTGATTCCATCGCAACTCTCGGTTATGCCGGCGACGGTATCGGACTTAATTATCACTTCGGACTTTTTAAGCAGGTATTTAAGAACCGTCTTCAGAAGGCGGAGCCCGATGCATGGCTTGAAAATAAGAACTGGCTCCACGATACCGGCATTTCTTTCCCGGTACATTTCGGTGACAGGGTCGTTACCTCAAAACTATACGATATAGACGTTGTGGGATATCGTAACGGCACCAACAAGCTTCATCTTTTCGACATTGAGAGCGTGGATGAGTCCATCGTTGAGCAGGGCATAGATTTTGACAAGACCGATATCGATAAGAACCTCACCCTCTTTCTTTATCCCGATGATTCCGATGAGGCAGGCAATCTCTTAAGGATCTATCAGCAGTACTTTATGGTCTCCAATGCCGCTCAGCTGATCCTTAAGGAGTTAAAAGAAAAACAGTACGATCTTCGCCGCATGTATGATTATTGCGCCATCCAGATCAACGATACCCATCCTACCCTCATCATCCCCGAACTTATCAGGATCCTGGTGAACGACAAGGCCTTCACTTTGGATGAGGCTATCGAAGTGGTATCAAAGACCTGTGCTTATACCAACCACACAATTCTTGCGGAAGCCCTTGAAAAATGGCCTCTTAAGTATCTTGAGAAGGTGGTTCCCGATCTTGTGCCCATCATCAAGGAACTTGATAAGAAGGTCAAGGCTCAGTACAAGGATAAGAATGTATGGATCATCGATGCCGATGAGAGAGTGCACATGGCACATATCGACATTCACTACGGTTCCTCCGTTAACGGTGTTGCTGCTATCCATACCGAGATCTTAAAGAACACGGAACTCAATCATTTTTATAAGATCTACCCCGAGAAATTCAATAACAAGACCAACGGCATCACCTTCAGAAGATGGCTTCTTTCCTGTAACCACGAGCTTGCGGATTACCTCAGCGAGATCATCGGAAACGGCTACAAAAAAGATGCAACGGAACTTGAAAAACTGCTGAAATACTACGATAATGAAATGGTACTGGATCGTATCGCCGAGGTTAAGCAGAACTGTAAGAATGCGGTCTGCGCTTACGTCAGGGAAAAAGAAGGGGTTGTTTTAAACCCTCACTCCATTTTCGACATCCAGGCAAAACGCATGCATGAGTACAAGCGGCAGCAGATGAACGCCCTCTACATCATCAATAAATATCTTGAGATCAAGAAGGGCATTTATCCCACCACGCCCATTACCTTTATTTTCGGCGCCAAGGCAGCTCCCGCCTATGTTATCGCACAGGATATCATTCACCTGCTCTTATGTCTGCAGGAGATCGTGAACAACGATCCTGACGTTAACAGGTACATGACCGTGCTCATGGTTGAAAACTACAACGTAAGCTATGCAGAGAAGCTGATCCCCGCCTGCGATGTTTCCGAGCAGATTTCCCTTGCCAGCAAGGAAGCCAGCGGTACCGGCAACATGAAATTCATGTTAAACGGTGCGGTTACCCTCGGTACCAGCGACGGAGCCAATGTGGAGATCAACGATCTTGTGGGTGATGACAACATCTATATCTTCGGCAAGAAGTCCGATGAAGTCATCGAGCACTATGCCAAGGCAGATTACGTTGCCAAAGATTATTACGAGAAGTCAAAGACCATCAAGAAGGCAGTGGACTTTATTGTCAGTGACAGATGCCTCAAGGTGGGACACAAGGAGAACCTTGAAAGACTTCACAATGAACTTATCAATAAAGACTGGTTCATGACCTTACTTGATCTTGAAGAATACATTCAGGTCAAGGACAGAGTCTTCAAAGACTACGAAAACCGTTCCAAGTGGAAACGCATGATGCTCACAAACATTGCCAAGGCCGGTTTCTTCTCCTCCGACCGTACCATCGAAGA
>JAEEGT010000123.1 GCA_016280465.1 Lachnospiraceae bacterium
AGACACGAGGTGGTTTCAGTGGCAAGAAAAAATCAGTATGATCCGGAATTTCATATCCCGGGTGAGCCGGAAACAAAAGAAAATCCTTCGCCCTCTGACATAACTGCTTATCGTTATCAGCCTTCGGAAGCAGGAGAGGAAGCCCCTACGGGCCACGAGTATCCTCCTCCTCCGGACAAGGACAGCGACGGCAGGAAGGAAAAGGGAGTGTTCAGGAACGCCAAGGGCCGTTTCATCCTTGAGATGGCAGCAGCCATGATGACGGTGGTGGTGGTGAAGGATGCCTACGGCTACGATCTTTTGGGGCATGACATCTTCAATGACCGCAGACCTGTGTCATCGGTATCCGTTTCGGAACCTGAACCTGAGCCTGAACCCGAACCCATACTTGCCGACTGGCCGGATAAGGAATTCCCTGTATTATCGAATCTTGAGCCCAACGGTTATATTGAGGGTTACGGAGTCCTTAACGAACAGTACATTATGTTCCAGTATTGGGGTGAGAAGGAAGGGACGGATTTTGTGTACTGCGAGGACGGTGTCTGGAACCGAACCAATGACTGGGTTATAGACAGCGAAGGCGTACACTTCCCCGGCGGAGTCGTGATCAAGGATTACTATTACGCACCAAACTCCGATTATGATACGGAATATGCCAAGATATCGGGACAGGCAGGGTCTGCGTGGTATAACGGAGAGGATTTCCTCTTTATTTCCAATGATGCCATGAGCGGGTACACAGATCTTATAGAACCGCTTTATAAGAATCTTCCCATAGGCGACATTCCCGGTGCTTCTTATGATAGGGCAACAAACACTCTGACCCTCAATAACTTTAAGGATCGCAATGCCGTACTTAACATAAACATAATGGGTAACGGCTTTAAGATTAAACTTGTGGGTGATAATGAACTTGACAAGATTATTTCATGGGGCTTCCACTACGGCGGCAGTATTACCTTTACGGGAGACGGAAGATTAACCATTGATGCGGGCGATTCACACGGCATAGAACTTCAGGCCGAGGACAGCGAAAGTTGCATCATGATCGAAGAGTCTCCCAAAATCCAAATATACGCCCACTACGGAGCGATTTGGGTTGAAAATACCAAATGTGCGAAGGGTCTGTACTACAAGGGAAGCATGACATATGACCCTGCTTACGAGAATGTTCACAGGTCTTTCGGACCATTTGCTACCTCACTGTTGAGTGATGAGAATGATTATTCGGTAGTCTATATGGAGGCTATACCGATGACATCAGTGGCATTTAACTTTAATTTTATTGATGATGATTATTGATGAATAAAGGAGAACGGTTATGAGTGATAACAATCTGGATGTAACAAACACTACGACACCTGAGATCGCACCTACCCCCGAGACTGCGGGAGAGCCTCCGAAGGATGCTGCTCCTTCTGCAGAAGAATGGGTTTGTGCCTGCGGAACGGTAAACAAAGGCAAGTTCTGCAAGGCCTGCGGCGCTCCCAAAGGATCCGCACAGACTGCAGGCACTGCAGCCAAGACTGTAAAGTCCTTCGGTATCGGAAACGGGAAAAAGAAACCTGTTAAGATCGGCAAGGTTGTTGGTCTGATAATTTCCTTTGTGGTATTTCTTGTTATTACCAACCCCTCCATCATTCCTTTCCTGCCTGAAGAGACCAAGGCTTCCATTCGAGGAACCTGGGGCAAGGTATTCGGAGATGTGGGCAAGGTATCCCGTACCTTCAGATTTAACTGGGCTACCATTTTCCAGGTAGCGGCCATCATCCTTTTGATGGTCACCATTACCGTGACTGTGACCTTTATCCTTGAGCACATAAAGCCCAAGAGCCCCAAGGGTCGAAGCGCAGCAACTCTTTTAAAGAGTGCCACAAGTTATATAACCACCATCGTAGGTTTCTTCTGGTGCTTATCCGCACTTGGCGTTAATGTTTCCACCATTTTCGCAAGCGTGGGAATATTGACACTGGTCGTAGGCTTCGGAGCACAGAGCCTGGTAGAAGACCTTATCACAGGTATCTTCTTAGTATTCGAAGATCAGTTCAATGTGGGCGACATCATCGAAGCGGGAGGCTTCCGCGGTACCGTTGAAGCCATCGGGATCCGTGTAACAGCCATCAAGGATGCGGGCGGAAACATCAAGCTCATCAACAACTCCGATCTTAGGAACATCCTGAACCGTTCTGCCGCAAACAGTGTGGCAGCCACCATCGTGAGCGTTTCCTATGATACGGATATCGAGAAGGTTGAGAAGGTGTTCGAGACCCTTCTTCCCGCCATCAAGGAAAAATATCCCGAGGTATTCTGCGAAGTTCCCGAGTACTGCGGCGTACAGAATCTGGGAGAATCCGGCGTGGAATTAAAGGTTATCGGCAGAGTTCACGAGAAAGACATCTTCGCGGCTCCCAGACTCCTTAACCGCGAGATCAAGATCGCTTTCGACAAGAACGGCATCGTGATCCCCTTCAATCAGGTGGTTGTTCACCAGGCAAAATAGCGCGGGAAATACTGCAAAAAACTGCTTGCCTTTACCGAAACTGTGTGCTACAATAACAACGCTGTTCGTTGGAAATGAACAGTAAGGGATGAGAAAAGACACAAATTCATAATCATATATTCGGAAGAGGTGAAATCAATGAAAGAAGGAATTCATCCTGAGTACTATCAGGCAACCGTAACCTGCAACTGCGGCAACACATTTACCGTAGGTTCGACCAAGAAAGAGATCCACGTGGAAGTTTGTTCCAAGTGCCACTCCTTTTATACCGGTCAGACCAAGGTAGCAAGAGCTGACGGCCGTATCGAGAAGTTCAATAAGAAGTATGGCGTTACAGGCAAATAAGAGTTCTTTGAAATGGGTGAGGCCGCGCCTCACCCATTTTTTGTAGTGAGGAAGGAAACCAAGCGTTATTATGGCAAAGCGCAAGAAGAAAACCTGCTATTCGGGTATCGGCGGACAGGCCGTTCTCGAAGGCATCATGATGAAAAATAAAGATAAATATGCGGTGGCTGTAAGGAAGCCGGACGGTGAGATCGAGGTTGATATTGACGAGTATTCCGGTTCTTTTAAGGGCCTTTTCTTACGGAAGATCCCCTTCTTCAGAGGTATCTTCAATTTCGTGGATTCCCTGGCTCTCGGGATCAAGGCCATCAATTATTCCGCATCCTTCTACGAGGACGAGGAAGAAAAAGAAACCCGCTTTGACAAGGCCATGAACAAGGTGTTCAGGGGCAAGACCGAGAAGGTCCTTACCGGCTTTGTAACGCTTTTATCCATTGCGCTGGCGGTGGCCGTTTTCATTCTTTTGCCCTATTACCTTACTAAGCTTTTATCCGTCAACGTAAGGAACGAGACCTATACCGCTTTTATCGAAGGCGGTCTGAGACTTGCTGTATTTATCCTGTATGTACTGCTTATTTCCATCAATAAGGACATCAAGCGGGTCTACAGATACCACGGCGCCGAGCACAAGTGCATTAACTGCATAGAGCACGGCAAACCCCTGACGGTTGACAATGTTATGAAGAGCTCAAGGCTTCACAAGCGCTGCGGCACCAGCTTCATGATACTGGTTATCCTCATAAGCGTTATCCTGTTCTTTTTCATCAGGGTGGATTCGCCCCTTATGAGACTGGTGATAAGGATCCTGCTGATCCCCGTTATCGCAGGCATTGCCTATGAGATCATCCGCTTTGCGGGATCATGTAACAATGCTTTTGCCAAGGTGCTTTCCATACCCGGACTCCTGCTTCAGAAGATCACCACCAAGGAACCTGACGAAAGGATGGTGGAGGTGGCCATTGCCGCCGTTGAAGCCGTGTTTGACTGGAAAGATTTTGAGCACGACAACTTCGCGGAAAAAGCAGATGCCAATCCCGAAGAGAGTAACAGCTCAGAGGGGGAGCGCGTTGAGGTTGTTTTGGAGGATGATAACAAGTCCGCAGACGGAGCGGGCAATCCATGACCTACAGGGAACTGTGTGACAAAGGGGCTTTGATGCTCAAAGCGGCAGAGGTTCCCGAATACAGTTTGGATGCGAGGCTTCTTTTGCAGTTTGTCTGCGATACCGATGCGAATTACCTGTTTGCACACGGCGATGCACCGGTGGATAAAGAGTGTGAGGCTCGTTTCCTGGATCTTATAAAGAAACGTGCCGCAAGGATCCCTTTACAGCACCTTACCGGAACCCAGGGCTTTATGGGCCTTGAATTCAAGGTAAGCCCCGCCGTCTTGATCCCGAGACCGGACACGGAATGTCTGGTAGAGGAGGCTTTAAAGGAGCTTCACGACGGTATGCGCATCCTTGATATGTGTACCGGCAGCGGGTGTATCCTGCTGAGCCTTTTAAAGTATTCCAACGATTGTGAGGGTGTGGGCTCCGATATCAGCGAGGAGGCTTTGAAGATCGC
>JAEEGT010000124.1 GCA_016280465.1 Lachnospiraceae bacterium
TTCTTTGAGCCTGATGGGGATCTTCGGGGATTCCGCATAGGTTTCTTTGTCCCCGGTCTCGGGAAGCAGGTCGTCATAAAAGAACTCAAGATCCTCACCGTGACCGAGAGCAACCTGAAGCCAGGCTCCCACGCCGGGCTCACGGCCCGTGGAATATTCCACCGTAAGGGCATACTCTCCCGCGACGGGCACATTCACTTCAAATAGCGCTTCTCCGGAAAGCGGGCCCACCGGTGAAACATCGGGACCCGTACCGTCAAAGGTTCCGATACCCGTTAAATGATCATCGGAAAAAGAAGGACCGTTCCCAATTATCTTTGCTTTGACTGCCTCGAGTTTTTGCTCATGACCGGAGCCTGTGATACTTATGCTCTTTATGTTTGGAGCATAGGTATAGCGGGCATTCTCCCTGTCGGAAAATGTGGCATCGTCCCAAAGATAGTAGCAATTGTCCACCTTGATAAAGTCTATGCCCCACTCGACGTAACTCTTTGCGTCCTCGGCTTCAAAACCGCAGGTTCCAACATTGGCACCGGCACAAAGATGGGTTCCTATGTCATTGTACATGCCGAACTTAAGACCCTTAGCATGTAAATAGTCCGCCAGAGCCCCGAATCCTCCCGGAAACTTGGTTTCCTCGTTGGATAACCGTCCGTTCACTCTGACCGGCTTATAGCAGCCGTCATCCAGAACCACATATCTGTAGCCCAGTTTATCGAGCCCAAGCTCCAGGATCTTTTCCGCCATTGCCTTGGTAAGTTCCTCGGTATTGGCGCTTCCGAAGGCATTCCAGCTGTTCCAGCCCATGGCCGGAAGCCGTCCGGTTTTCTTGTTATATAAGTACTGCCCGTTTGAAAAAGAATCAAATCTGAAGGCATTGTCAGTTATCACTGCAGGTCTTTCAGGTGTGCTCATGCTCATTCCTCCCGCGGTATTTATATACCGATATAAACCTATGATATCACACTGTTACCCTAACCCCAAGTCCATGCAAAGAAAAACAGAGTTACCCAAGGCAACTCTGAATAGTCGAACGACCAAAAGACAGCAGCATCTCTCACCGCTATGAACCCTCCAAGAACAGAGACGTAAGAAGACGGATTTTCCGCAGTGTGTATTCTAACTGTTAACAGAAGAAAAAATCCACGCGTTTTTTGCTTATTTTGCAGTTTTCATTACGCAATTTTTTCGTTTTGTGTTTGGTCGTTCTTTTTATCACTATATATTGTAGTCTCTAAGACTATGTATTACGGGATTAGTGTATGCAATACCATATTTTTAAGCTTTTCCGGATCAGATGGCAAAGGCGGGGCAGAACCAGATGAATCTGTAAGCGATCCTTCTGTACCACTTGTCTCCGTTGTCCTCAAGATCCACACCGTTCTCAACGCTGCCGTATACGCTCTTGAAAAGTTTTAAGCCCTTTAAGAAGCGGGGAATGAATCTGAAGTTGTAGTAAACATATGCATGTGCGAAGATCTCGCAGGCCAGCTGGCTAAGGGACATGCCGGTGATCTTTTCGTTCTCGGCGATCTGAAGAGCCATCTCCTTGCAGAATGCTCTGTTGTAAAGTGCTTTGTCCATGGGAATGTTCATGTACTTCTTTGCGGTATTGTTGTTCATCTTAAAACCCTCCGTAGTGTGTGCTCGGTTTGTATTTCCTGTTTGTGATCTTAAGATACTACTCCGCAAAAACGTAATCCATCGTTCGGGATTACAATATCCTTACAGTTTTGTAATATTAACTTTCCGTGTCAGCAGGCTGAATAAACATATCGAAGCTTTTCTTCTGCCGTTTCTGCCAGTTTTTTTATTGTGTCAAAAGAAGTGGGTTCCCTGTCCGCAAGCTTAAATCTTGGATAATACCGAAGGATATGGAGCGGGATATCGGGGCCTATCGCTGAGCCCCTTGAATCCTTTAGATCCGCTATCCAGGAAGAAAGCTCCCGCATCTCGGTGGCGGAATCATTCTCTCCCGGCACCACCAGCGTGGTAAGCTCCACATGACACAAAGTGACCGCTGCCTTTATAAATTCAAGGGTCATTTCCAGAGAGCCTCCGAGAAAGCCATTGTAATACTCCCGGGAAAAGCCTTTAAGATCGATATTCATGGCATCGATATATGGTGCGATCTCATAAAGCACCTCAAGGCTGGCCGTACCGTTTGAGACCAGCACGTTCAACAATCCCCGGTCATGGGCCAGTTTCGCCGTATCCCGGACAAATTCATATCCGATAAGCGGTTCGTTGTAGGTAAAAGCAATGCCTATGTTTCCGAAGGGTTTTTGTTCTTTGGCTATCTCTACCAGCTCCTCGGGCGTAAATGTTTTTGTGTAAGCGCCATCCTCACTGTCAGCCAGGGACAGGGCGTGATCCGACCAGGATATTTCACTGTTCTGGCAAAAAGGACATCTTAAATTGCAGCCGTAACTGCCCAGAGACAGTATCATTGTCCCCGGATGAAACCTGCGGAGAGGCTTTTTCTCTATGGGGTCCAGAGCAATTGAGGTCAATCTCCCGTAATTGTTGGGATATACCTTACCGTCCTTGCAGCTTCTGGCTCCGCAGAATCCCCTGCCGCCTTCCCTGATGTCACAATGTCTGAAGCCAACATTACATTTTGCCATATTCTCACCCTTAAAAGTGTCTGATGACTTCAAACCTTTGGAGTTTTACCTCTTCCGAATCGCCTATGCCCGCTTTACGCTTTGCTATTGCAATCTGATCTTCAACCGTGTCAACCCCGTCAAGATCCGGCAAAAGAAGCCCACGTCTTGAATTCTTCGTTACTATCACGCCGTAACGCTTAACGTCCAACTCTGCCGGCGATGAGATGTCCTCAGGCTCTCCCAAGATATCCACGTTGATCTCAAGCCATTCAAGCTCTCCTGCGGTAATTGGGCTGAACCGCGGATCCCTTGTAGCGGCGCTGACGGCATTGCCGATTATCTCTTCGGCAATACAGTCCGTAACGGGTAGGATGGTACCTATACAGCCCCGCAGTTCTCCCTGTTTGTGTATTGATACGAAGGCCCCGGCCCGCTTTTCTTTCATCTCGGCGGGAAGATCCTTGGGAACCCCGGGGACCGTTCTGCGAGTCACATACTCTTCTATGGTCATTCGTGCAAGCTTGACATATTCATCGCTTGCATCACGTTTCTCTTTCAGTTTCGATCTTTGCCCGGCAAGGTAGATGTCAAGGAATCTCCGGCTCTCATCGGGCTTACCCGTGGGATAAAAACTGCAGATACCGTAGCCAACACCCGTAACATCCTCATGGGAATAGGCTTTAGCTTCGATCTCTTCACCGTCAAGGGCACCCGCCATCATCACAAAGGATCTGTGGCCGCATTCCGCGGCTTTGTCACAGAAAACAGAGTCAAAATCAAAGAGTTCACCGAAAGCTCCCCTGCCGCAAACATCCATGATGCGTCGATCGTATTCGGGACCCTCGGGAGCAAAGCCGTAGGGTCCCGTTTCTTTTAACTTGTGGGACAGATCTCCGCTGGCGATATAGACTGCCCTTCGGTCAAGATCCGAGACAGCCTGCTTTATGAGCTTTCCGAGTGTGTAGTGATCCGTCAAAGGAAGTCCCGAAAGACCGATGCGAACTATTTTCCCGCCGGAATATTTCTGCCTTATAAAGTACAAAGGGACCATGGTGCCGTGATCAAGTTCGGGGCGTCGCTCCCCCATGGTGCCTGCCGGGAGCTTTTCTTTTTCCGCCAGAGCTTCAACGGTTTCCACAAGTTCCGAATCATATTCTTCGGAAAACTTCACGCTCCCCGCTCTGAAATCCGCAAAAGAACCCTTGGCTCCGGAACCCGGTGAAATATGAAAATAATCGGAATACATGATACTGTGAGGGCTTGAGATGATGATCGTGTCGGGCTTAAGGGCAGCCACCTCCTCTGCAACGCGCTCATAAGCAGCTGTCGTTTTCTCTATACTCTTCTCGCTTCCCTTCCCGACTTCCGGAACTATCATGGGAGGGTGGGGAACCATAAATGCAGCTAAGATCATACCGGCCTCCTTTGTTAAATACCTATACCCTGACCTTTCCCGCAAGGATATCCTTATAATCCGCAAGATTCTTTCGCAAAAGCTCGGGTATCTTTAATTCATAGGGGCAACGCCTCATGCAGGCTCCGCAGTCAATGCAGTTTTCGATCTTCATCATCTCAGCCTGCCAGTGCTCGGAAAGCCAGGATTCCGAAGGTGCCCTGCGGATCATCTGTGACATACGGGCGCACTGATTGATGGTGATACCCACAGTGCAGGGAGCACAATATCCGCAACCACGGCAAAAATCCCCAAGGAGCTCCTTTCTGTCCGCTTCGATGACCGCCCTTATTTCTTCGGTCATTGCGGGTTCATTGTCAAAGAAAGAAAGCCATTGTTTCAGTTCCTCTTCCCGCTGGATACCCCAGATGGGAAGAACGGGATACTGAAGCATGAATGCCATGCAGGCCGCAGCGTTGTTAAGAAGGCCGCCGGAAAGTCCTTTCATGGCAATAAAGCCCATACCCGCTTTCTCACAGGCCTTGACCAGTGCTATATCCCTGTCCGTCGCAAGATAGGAAAAAGGAAACTGCAGCGTCTCATAGAGTCCGCTCTCTACAATCTCCTCCGCCACACCGATCTTGTGGGCGGTGATACCGATGTGCAGGATCTTTCCCTGTTCTTTTGCCTTGGTAATGGCTTCGTACATGCCGGTACCGTCACCGGGACGGTAACACTTGGGCACGCAGTGGAGCTGATAAAGATCCAGACGATCGGTCTTTAATGTTCTGAGACTTTCTTCAAGATCCGACCAAAATTTTTCGGGAGTCGAAGCCATGGTCTTGCTTGCTATAAAGATCTTGTCCCGCATGCCCTCAAAGGCTGCACCCAGCTTTTCTTCACTGTCGGTGTAGGCTCTTGCGGTATCGAAAAAACGCATGCCTCCGTCATAAGCCATTCTCAAAAGGCGAACAGCCGCTTCTTTGTCGATCCTTTGTATGGGAAGTGCACCGAAGGCATTCTGCGGTACCGTTATCCCTGTTTTACCAAGTGTGAGATTCTTCATATAATCCTCCTCATTACCCATGTAAATGCTTTGGCGGTCCTAAGATCCGGATCCTTAAAGTGGTTGCCCTCGTTCCATTCAAAGAAAGAGTCTGCACCCTGCTCCGAAAACAGTCTGTTGGCACCAAGGATCCTTTCCTCCACCTTTGCCATCACGGGGTTTCGTGTTTTGGCTTCTTTGTCCCCAAGGCTTAAATATACATGATCGCTTTGGAGCCTTTGCTCCGAAAGATACTCGTAAAAACCCGGGAACCACACAGAGGGCGAAGCTGCCGCCACACCTTTAAATATGTCGGTCCTGCAGGCCGCCCACAAAGAAAACAGCCCCGCTAAGGAATACCCGCCTATAATATAGGTTTTGTTCCTGTCCTCGCAGAATCTTAGGATCTCATCCAGTGTCTCTGCCGCGCCGTCACCGAAATCTTCTTTTCCGAAAACAGCCGGCGCTTTCCAGGGCGAAAGTTCCCTGTTCCAGTCTGTCACTTTAAAACCCAACAGCCTGAGATCCGCTCCTGTGGCATCCCGTATAACAGTGTATTCACTTTCCAAGGAATCCCGGTCCCGAAAGTCCACGGGCTGGATCAGTACAAAAGGGGCATCTTCCCTGCCAAGGTCAAAAATTTCCAATTATGTATCTCCTAACGATGCCGTTCAAAGCCGATCTTTCGATGCCTTAATTCTACCACACGGGGCTTACGTTGCACAGTTTCTTTGGGGCCTTTTGATCCATCCCGAAGAGCGCTACTTTCCGATTCGGAAAGTTTTCTTATTCCAAACTGTACAAACGATGTGTTATAATGTTTCCAAACCCGTTATAGAATCATCTCAGAACAAAGAACAAGCACCCCACAAGGAGAAAAGCCATGATGAGAAGATTCAATTTCAGGGAAGCAAAAGAAAACAAAGTTATCGACAGGATCGCAGAATCCTTTTCCGCTTTCTTTACGGACAGAGTAAA
Source organism: Lachnospiraceae bacterium (assembly GCA_016280465.1). Lineage (GTDB taxonomy): Bacteria > Bacillota > Clostridia > Lachnospirales > Lachnospiraceae > UBA1258. The sequence goes on from JAEEGT010000124.1 coordinate 6,026, forward strand.
CAGCGGCAGAAAAGATTCTTTCAACTTTGCCGGCTACAACTGCTTTAGGTAAGCGATCCGCTAGACCGTAACATCGGAGAAAACAGTATATGGACCTTAAACTGGCGGAAAACATCAAAAGATTCAGAAAGGAAATGGAACTGACACAGGAAGCTCTGGCAGAGGCTCTGGGAGTGACTGTGGGTGCGGTTTCCAAATGGGAAAACGGAAACAACGTGCCGGACGTGCTGACCATGATGGAGCTTGCCAACTTCTATAATGTTTCCGTCGACGAACTTTTGGGATACACCATGTCCTCCAAGAAGGTGGACGACATGTGTGAAGAGATCAAAAAACTGTACTATGAGCTGAACTTTGAGGAAGCACTTATCGAAGCCGGCAATGCTCTGGCAAGATACCCCCATAATTTCAAGGTTCTTTATACAGCCGCCAATGCCCGCTACTACAAAGCCTTTACCTCTCCCGGAGAAAGGGATTCGGAGATCGCCATCGAGCTCTTTAATTCGGCTCTTTCCTGTATTTCCCAGAACACGGATCCGGAGATTACCGAGTTTTCCATAAAAAACAGGATTGCCGATCTTTATATAGAATCGGACCCCGAAAAAGCTCTGGAAGAGCTGAAAAAGATCAACTACGATAACATCAACAGTTTAAGGATCGCCCAGGTCTTTCAGAAAATGGATAAGCGCAAGGAATCTCTTGAGTACTACTCAAGCGCTTTTGTCTACTATCTGATAAACCTCCACACCCTGTTGGTGACCTCAGCCAATATGATCGCCTCCTCGGAAAAAGAACAGGACTTAAAAACAGCCCTGAGTCTTTCGGAATCGGGTTTCCTGCTGTTGGATGCCTTCGGGATCAGCGACACCGTCAACTTTCTTTATAAACTCAAATCTTCACTGTTAATACAGAAAGCCTGGTGGCTGGCCTGTCTTAAAAGAACCGGCGAAATGCATGCCTGTGTGGAAGAAGCCTATCGCATGGCAGACCTTTACGACAAAGAAGCAGACTCTAAAGACCTGGCTTCCGCCCTTAAATTTCTTGTTCAA
>JAEEGT010000125.1 GCA_016280465.1 Lachnospiraceae bacterium
ACCGGGAGCCTTAACCGCTACTACATTGAAGGTTCCGCGGAGTTTGTTGACGATCAAAGTGGTAAGTGCTTCGCCTTCAACATCTTCTGCTACGATGAGAAGCTTGGCACCGTTCTGAACGACCTGTTCAAGTAAAGGAAGGATCTCCTGAATGTTGGAAATCTTCTTGTCGGTGATAAGAATGTAAGGATTGTCGAGAACCGCTTCCATCTTATCCATATCGGTTGCCATGTATGCGCTGATGTAACCTCTGTCGAACTGCATACCTTTAACCAGTTCAAGTTCGGTCTCCATGGTCTTAGATTCTTCGATGGTGATAACGCCGTCGCCGGATACGGTATCCATAGCCTTGGCGATCATCTCACCAACCTTGTCGTCCCCTGCGGAAATAGCTGCAACTCTTGCGATATGCTCGCTTCCGTTAACCTTCTGGGACATCTTCTTAATAGCCTCGACTGCACAGTCGGTGGCTTTCTTCATACCCTTACGCATTGCGATGGGGTTTGCACCTGCAGCCAGGTTCTTCATACCTTCGTTGATCATTGCCTGAGCAAGAACGGTTGCCGTTGTGGTACCGTCACCTGCTACGTCGTTGGTCTTGGTGGCAACTTCCTTAACAAGCTGTGCACCCATGTTCTCGAAGGGATCTTCAAGTTCGATCTCCTTGGCTATGGTAACACCGTCATTGGTGATGAGAGGTGCGCCGTAGGACTTGTCAAGAACAACGTTTCTTCCCTTAGGTCCAAGGGTAACTCTTACTGTATCCGCAAGCTTGTTAACGCCTGCACCGAGAGCCTGTCTTGCTTCTGCTCCGTATTTAATCTCTTTAGCCATGATAAATGCCTCCTGGTATCAATTCTTATTATTTCTTGCCGGTCTTCTTGGCAGCGGGCTTCTTTGCTGCAGCCTTGGCAGCGGGCTTTGCTGCTGCTTTGGGAGCTGCCTTCTTAGCTTCTGCTTCGATAACCGCAAGAATATCGGACTGCTTAACAATAACGTATTCTTCGTCATCAAGTTTAACCTGATTGCCCGAATACTTTGAATATACAACCTGGTCTCCGACCTTGACCTGCATCTTGATCTCCTTGCCGTTCTCAACGGTTCCGGGACCTACCGCAACTACCTCGGCCTGTTCGGGCTTCTCTTTATTCTGTCCGGGAAGAACAATACCGGATTTGGTGGTTTCTTCGGCTACAAGCTGCTTTAAAACAACACGGTCGCCAAGTGGTCTTAACTTCATAATATCGCCTCCTGAAATTATTTGCTTCTTGATTTGTTAGCACTCTTGATGTTCGAGTGCTAAAACTCTATGTATAGTTATATTACTAAAGGGAAGCCAATGCAAGAAGTATTTTCAAAATTTATTCTTTTTTTATAAGTGCCTGTGACAGCAAAAAGAAAGTGCATCGAACCTCCGTAATCAGGACTCGATGCACTCATGATCCATATGTTATATCTTAAAACCCTATACAGATCTTCATCTTCCCGGCTAAGATCAGAAACTCCGCCTGATTGCGCTCGCAGACGATCTTGTAAAGGGATTGGCCTTCTTCCCTGAGGCCTTCGAAGGAATAATCCACATGGAAAACATCCTTAAAGTGTTTCTTGATGTCATCCGTAATGTTGTCGGAATTGATCTCCTGCACGTAGTTAAGAAGACAACCCGTCATAAGTTCCAGATTGTCGGACCAGATTACTCCACTGAACTTTAATTCGTTCTGAATGGTACGAAATCTGGTGGACAGTGTCGTCACCTTTGTGTCCGGATCTACCGTCACCTTACGGATCTCGTTGTTGAGAAGCTCCCAATATACCCTCTCCGTATTAACCATACCAATGCACCCATTTTCTCAGATTAATGCAGGTTATGACTTCCAGTCAAGCAGTGATGTGGATTTCTTGATCTTCTTGTCTATGGTATAAGCAAGGATCTCGAACTCATCTACCGGCATTGAAAGCCATTCGCCCCCCATTCGGCGCTGTACTTCTTCAGCCGGAAGCTCTAAAAATCTGATCATCGATTCGGGATCGTACCCCTGAATTCCCGTGACCGGTGTGTCATCTCCAAGATATGCTTTCGTGGCATCGGCAATGAAACGTTTCTCAGTGTCCATCTCCGCCGAAAGCTGCTTTTCGTCCTGTTTTTCAAGCATTCTCTTCAATGCCATAAGGTTATCCATATCGCTCATGTTTCACCCTCTTATCTACCGTGTATTTTACCACGCAATTAAATTTATTTCAATTGATTAAATTGAAAAAATAGTTTCCATAAATGTACAAACAACGGGGCTTAATATCAAAAAAGGTCGGTCAGTTCCGAGAAATCATCTATAACATATTCATGGTCGGATACATCCCCGAATCCGTATCTTGCAAAAACAAAAGGTATCCCGGCCTTGTGTGTGGCTTCCATATCACCCAGAGTATCTCCGATATAGACAGGTGACTTAAGACCGTTACGGTCTATCACAAGCCGGATGTTTTCATCCTTTTGAAGCCCGGTACGTCCGAAGCATTCATAGTCCTCAATGATGTCCGTGATACCGTTCTTGGCCATTACCAGTTCGATATACCCGTCCTGGCAGTTACTGACGATAAAGAGCCTGTGCTTCTTTGAAAGAAGCCTCATGGTCTCTCTCACGCCCTTATAGGTAAGATCGTCGGTACATTTTTCTATGGCTTCATGCTCGTATCTGCAGCAGTGCTTTAAAAGATCGGCCTTAACGTCTTTATCGATGTCACCGAACAGGTCATCGGCGATTACATCCATGGGCTTTCCGAATTCCTTCTTTAACATATCGCCCGTTACCGTAAGGGACGAAAGGTCGGAAAGACCGCTTTCCCTGACCGCTCTGTTC
>JAEEGT010000126.1 GCA_016280465.1 Lachnospiraceae bacterium
CACCTGCTGGCCCATCATCCTTGTGTTCATTTACCTCTGGCAGCAAAGCGGTTACAACTCCGTAGTTTATTTTGCGGCCATCATGGGTATCGACGGTGAGATCATCGAGGCTTCCCGTGTGGACGGCGCCAACGCGTTCCAGAAGATCCGCTACATAATCCTGCCAAGCCTGCGGCCCACCATCGTTATTCTTTTGCTGTTTGCTCTCGGCGGCATCGTAAAAGGTAACTTCGGCCTCTTCTATAACATAATCGGCACCAATCCGCTCCTTTATGATACGACGGATATCATCGAGACTTTCGTATACCGCGCTTCTATGACGGACTTTAACTTCTCAACAGCATCCGCCGTAGGTTTTTATCAGTCTATCATCGGATTTGTCATCGTAATGACGGTCAACTTCATAGTCAAGAAGATTGAGCCGGATTATTCGCTGTTTTAAGGAGGGGTTATGGCTAAGAAAAAAGACATGGACATGGAATCCAGCTCAGCGAAGGTCAGGCTTGGTGTTTCTGACATAATAGTACGTACAGTAGGTTATATCGTTGCTTCGCTTTATGCACTTGCCTGCATATTCCCGTTCCTTGTAATACTCGGAAGTTCTTTTTCATCCGAGAGTTACTTAAACTTACACGGCGTGCAGCTGATCCCCGGTGAGTTTTCAACTGAAGCTTACCGCGCAGTCATGAAGTCGGGGCTTATCTGGAGATCTTACGTGGTCACGATACTTCTTACACTCATCGGAACCACCATCGGTCTTTCCATAATCGCGATGACGGGTTATGCGTTACAAAGAAAGGATTTCCCCTTCAGAAACGGCATTTCTTTTTACATTTACTTTACAAGCCTTTTCTCTGCGGGACTTGCACCTTACTACCTCATCATGACTCAGGTATACAAGCTTAAGGACAGTTACCTTGCGGTTTTGATCCCGCTTCTTATGTCGCCCTGGCTTGTGATCCTTATGAAGAACTTTGTTAAGAGCATTCCTCACGAGATCACGGAGTCGGGTAAGATCGACGGAGCCGGGGACATGAAGATCTTTACGGATCTCATCCTTCCCATGCTCAAGCCCGCGCTTGCCACCATCGGACTGTTCCTTGCCCTTGGTTACTGGAATGAGTGGTATCAATCTTCTTTGTTCTTAAGTTCAAGAGTTGACGTTAAGCCTCTTCAGTACATGCTTTATGAGACCGTCAACAAGACCGATGCTTTAAAGAACACCGTTGCCGGCCAGTACGTTGTTATCACGGATATTCCTTCAAATACCGTTAAGATGGCAACAGCGATGCTTGCAACAGGTCCCATAGTTTTGCTTTATCCCTTTGTACAGAAGTACTTTATAAGCGGTATCACCGTAGGTGCGGTAAAGGGCTGATCATTCAGGTTATTCCCCGGATCATCCGGGATAACGGGCCGGCTTTCGTGCCTTCGTTGGCCGGTATACAACATTCATATTAGGAGGATATATATGAAAAAGAAACTGTTGGCAGTTTTGATGGCTGCAACAATGCTTCTTGGCCTTACTGCCTGTGGCGGTAACGGTGGCGCCAAGAAGGTTGACACCAAAGAACATGTTAAGATCACTTACATGTTCACAGGCTCCAAGCCCGAGGGTGCGGCTATGGAGAAGTTCCAGGACATGAACAAGAAACTCAACGAGATCCTTACCGAAAAGTGCAATGCTGAGCTTGAGTTCTACTGGATCGGCTGGACCGATTATCTTTCTGTTTACAACATGAACATCGCAGCTATGGACGGAACCGTAGACCTTATCGGTACCGCTTCCGACTGGCTTGATGCATGGCCCAACGCCAAGAACGGCGGCTTCAAGATCCTTACAGAAGACATGCTCAAGACCTATGCTCCCAAGACCTGGGAAAGCGTTCCCAAGGAGCACTGGGAACTTTGTAAGTATGATGGAGACATCTATCTTATGCCCGAAGATAACTACGCACAGTGGACCAACCACGGCTACATCTACCGTCTTGACTGGGCTAAGAAGGCAGGCCTCAATGACGGCGTTAAGAGCTGGGCAGACATGACCAAGTACTTTGAGTATGTTACCGCCAACAAGGATGCTCTTGGCATCAACGTTGCATGGGATTCTGACGGAACCCACAACGTACAGATGGCAAGCGGCTGGGTAGCAAGCCACTCTACTTTCGTACCGATCGACGGTATCTGTACCGCAGCTCTCTGGGGCGGCACCAAAGAAGATCTTTATAAGATCGTTACACCCGCTTACACCGATACCCAGATGATGGTTGATTTTGCAAAAGAAATGAAGAAGTGGGACGAGATGGGCGTTTGGAAGACCGACGTTCTTAACAACACCACATCCACCAACAGAGATGACTACCGTGTAGGTCTTGTTGCAGCAGAGCAGCACCACACCCAGACCTGGACAGATCTTTGCTCAAAGACTCCTTCAAACACCATTTACAATGATCCAAACGCAGAAAGCGGCTTCTTCTACTTTGGCGAAGAGACCAACAACGTAGTAGCTCTTTCCATCACCCACGGTGCTATGGCAGTTTCCGCAGCTTCCAAGAACCCTGAGAGAGCACTTATGGTCTATGACCTTTTAAGAAACGATCCCGAATGCTACAGACTTATCAACTACGGTATCGAAGGCGTTTCTTACGAACTTGATTCCAACGGTTACCGCGTAACTCCCGCAAGCTACAATCCCGATACCGACAATGTCGGCGGTGCTACCAGCTGGTGGTGGGGACGTAACGATGACCTTGAGCTTAAGGATGCTACCAGAAACTGGCCCGTTATCGAAGCTCTTTACAAGGAATATGACAAGATCAAGATCGACTATCCTTACGGTCAGTTCGTACCCGATGTAGACAGCATCTCCGCTAAGATCCAGAACTGTAACGAAGTATTCGGCAACTACATGAAGCAGATCGCATACGGCAAGTATTCCGGAACTGCAGAAGATATCGTTGCTCAGATGCAGGCAGATCTTAAGCAGGCAGGTATTGAAGACGTTACAGCAGAACTTCAGAAGCAGTTCGATGCTTTATACAAAAAGTAAAACAGTAACGCAATGATCAGGAGGGGGTGCGTACGCACCCCCTTTTGTTAAGAAAGCGGCATGAGGAGATATTCATGAGTTCTTTTGAGATCAGAGACCAATTTTATCTGGACGGAAAGCCCTTTAAGGTTATTTCCGGTGCTTTTCACTATTTCAGGACAGTCCCTGAATACTGGGAAGACAGGCTTTTAAAACTTAAGGCCCTTGGCTGCAACACCGTGGAGACTTATATTCCCTGGAATCTTCACGAACCCAGCCCCTCGGTCTATGATTTCAAAGGCATTCTTGATGTGGAACGTTTTATAGAGCTTGCGGCGAAGCTGGGGCTTTATATGATCGTTCGCCCTTCGCCCTATATCTGTGCCGAATGGGAATTCGGCGGTCTTCCCGGATGGCTCTTGTCCGGCGATGACATGAAACTTCGCATAAGCGAGGGCCCTTTCCTTAAGACCTTCGAAAATTACTACAACGTGCTTATCCCCAAGCTTGTACCTCATCAGATCGATCATGGCGGAAACATCATTCTCATGCAGGTGGAGAATGAATACGGATACTATGCCAACGACACAAAATATATGGAAAGTCTCCGTGATATCATGCGTGGCCTGGGAGTCACCGTTCCTCTTATCACCAGCGACAATCCCGAAATTGAAAACCTTCGGGGCGGCAGCATAGAGGGTGCTCTTCCCACCGGTAATTTCGGCTCCAGGACCGATGAGCGCTTTGAGATCTTAAAGCAGCACATTGGTAACAAACCCCTTATGTGCGCGGAATTCTGGGTGGGTTGGTTCGACCACTGGGGTAACGGCGGCCACATGCGTGGCAATCTTGAGGAGAGCGTCAAAGACCTGGACCGAATGCTGGAACTTGGCAATGTGAGCATCTATATGTTCCAGGGCGGCACCAATTTTGGCTTCATGAACGGTTCCAACTATTACGACAAGCTGACTCCGGATGTAACTTCTTACGACTATGACGGAATACTTACCGAGGACGGTCGTATTACCGAGAAATACAGGCGCTACAGAGAGGTGATCGGCAAGTATGCCCCCACCCCCGATATTGAGTTTCCTGAGATCAAAAGAAAAGCTTACGGTGAATTATCCTGCGTGGGCAAGGTGGGACTTTTTGAGTCCCTTGAGGATATTTCCAAGCCTGTTCACAGAGTGGCCCCCTGCTCCATGGAACGCCTGGGCCAGAGCTACGGATACATTCTTTACCGCTCCGTGCTCAACACCGAGGAGAAACTTGGAAAATTCAAACTCTGGGAAGCAGGCGACCGCGCCAATGTCTTTGTTGACGGCGAGCCGGTGGTGACTCTCTACGATACCGAACTTCTTGAGGAAAAGAAACTGGGAGTAAAAGATACTCTCAACAAACGTCTCGATATCCTCATGGAGAACATGGGAAGAGTCAATTTCGGCCCCAGGATGGAGCATCAGAGAAAGGGTATAGACCAGTGCGTTCAAATTAACGGACACATGCACAACAACTGGGATATCTACACCCTTCCCCTTACCAATATCGAAAGCCTTGATTTCAGCAAGGGCTGTACCGAGGGCGCTCCCGCCTTTTACAGATTTGAATTTACCGCCGATGAAGCTGCGGACACCTTCCTGGACTTCGAAGGCTGGGGCAAGGGCTGCGCTTTCATAAACGGCTTTAACCTGGGAAGATTCTGGGAGATCGGCCCCCAGAAACGCCTTTACATACCGGGTCCCCTCATCAGGAAGGGTCACAACGAGATCGTTATGTTCGAGACCGACGGTAAAGCACCCGGAACCATAACACTTAAAGATGAGCCTGACATAGGTTAGGCTTTTCTGCCGCATAGTTTTCTCCCCCCTCCATTTGAACGCAAGGCAGGAAACCAAGCTTCGTCGACGCTATGAGCGTCGACAGCCTGCCCGGCGCTTGAGGGTCATTTGGTTTCACCAAAGCGTCTACGAACAAAAAGAAAAGTTGCGAAGCAACGTCAGCCGCGAAAGCGGCTGTTTTTTGTGAGTGCAACTACAAAAAAGCAAATATTGAAATGGATGGCGCAAAAAATGGATGTTTTTTTCTGTTGAATGTCG
>JAEEGT010000127.1 GCA_016280465.1 Lachnospiraceae bacterium
CATGCGGTCCTCACATAAGCCTTTACCAAAAGTATCGTTGGTGCAGGTTTCGGGCGTGTAGAACACGGGAGCAAACTCGCGGTCATTATCCGTCTTCTGCACCAGAACTTCGGAATCCTCCAAAGCTTCGATCTTTATTTCGACACCCTTGCAGGTGTGAAGGCAGTAAGGGCCTTCGTTGATGAAATCGTGGCGCCAACCTTCTTTCTTCTCTCCGTTCCATTCGTAGGAAACCTTACCGAGAATCACAAGTACCGCAGTCTCCTCGGTTGCGGAAAGAAAGGTTTTCTTGTCGCCCTTCTTCATGCGGTAAACCGCAATATCCATCATCATGTCATTCTCGGCACCGTATGTACAAAGCTGCTTCTTACCCGACGCATCGAACTCGGGATATACAAATTCTGTAAACATATCTATCTCCTTCTAAACTTAGGAACGAGCCGCCTGCAAAATTCAATGAGCAACAATTAGGCGGGAACCGAAGCGAAACACGTCGCATTGCTTGCAATGTGACAGCCCGAGCGGCGTTTGAGCGGTACTTCTCAGCGCGATGTGAGAGCTTCGCTTCCACGCGAACACATCAGGGCGCCTAGGGTCGGTTAGAAGTTAGTTGAGCGGAGTGGAGCCGGGTTGCGAATGAATTTTGCAGGCGGCTCGTTCCGTCATTTTAGAACTGAATTTCAGAAAGTTTAACGGGACGATGCTCTTCCACGGACTTCTTAGCTGCGATGCCCATAAGAACAGGCTTTAAGCCGTCCATTACTCCGAGAGGAGTGTCGGTATCTTCTTCGATGGCTTTTACGAAAAGACGAACTTCACGGGAGAAGGACTCCATGTATCTTTCAAGGAAGAAGTAAAGGGGCTTCTCAGCTACGATACCCTGATCTCCGCTAAATACCATGGTGGACTGGGTGTCGTTTGCAGTCTGAACCATTCCCTTGGAACCGAATACTTCGGCTCTCTGATCGTAACCGTAAACAGCCTTACGGGAGTTATCGATCATTGCAAGAGCGCCGTTGGCCATCTTAAGGGTAATAAGTGCGGTATCAACGTCACCTGCTTTGCCGATGGCAGGGTCAACCAGAACTGCGGACTGAACGTAGATTTCTTCCGCATCACAGCCTGCAAGGTAACGAACCATATCGAAATCATGAATGGTCATGTCAAGGAACATACCGCCGGAAACTGCGGCATACTCTGCCGACGGAGGCTCGGGGTCACGGGAAGTGATCTTGATGATGTGGGGCTCACCAATCTTGCCCGAAGCAACCGCATTGCGAACTGCTTCGAAGTTGTGGTCGAATCTTCTGTTGAAGCCGACCTGATATTTGATCTTGGTGCCCTTCAAAGCCTCAACAACCTCTTTGATCTTTGCAAGATCGTGGTCGATGGGCTTTTCGCAGAACACATGCTTTCCTGCTTTAATAGCCTCTATGGAGATGGGGGAATGAGTGTTGGTGGAAGAACAGATCATTACCGCATCGATCTCGGGGTCGTTCAAAATCTCGTGATAGTCCTTGGTGGTGTTCTCAACTCCCAAATCCTTTGCCCATGCAGCAACCTCATCGCTCATGAAGGGGTCTGCAAGAGTTTTGATCTTTGCACCTTTAACGTGAAGGCAGATGCTTTCTGTGTGTACTTTACCGATGCGTCCCGCACCGATTACGCCGAATGTTACCATAATTTTTCTCCTTTATTTTTAGATTCCTGCGTGCTCTTTGATGAACTTGCGGGCTTTGATAGCATACTCAAGAGGATTTGCCTTGGCGGGATCCTGCTCCGCTTCTACCAGCATGTAGCCCTTGTAACCTGTATCCTCAAGTACTTTGAAGATTGAATCAAAATCTACACAACCATCGCCGGGTACGGTGAAGGCACCTTCTCTTACACCCTGAAGGAAGCTTAGATTCTCGCGCTTAACCTTCTCCACCACTTCGGGACGGATGTCCTTAAGATGTACGTGCTTGATGCGGTCTGCGTATCTCTTTACCATCTTCACGGGGTCAACGCCGCAGTATGCAAAGTGTCCGCTGTCAAAAAGAAGGGAAAAGTACTCGGGATCCGTGTGCTCCATCATGTAATCGACTTCGGATTCGGTCTGAACAACGGTACCCATATGATGATGGAAGGTAAGATCGATCCCGCGCTCCTTTGCAACACGACCCAGCTTGTTAAGGCCATCACAAAGAAGCTTCCATTCGTCCTGATCCATGATGTGCTTGTGTCCGAACAAGGGTGTGTTCATCTGACCCTGAACGGAGTAAGACTGCTCGGATACACCGATGACCTTGGCTCCCATGGCCTTAAGAAATTCAACTTTCTTGATGAATTCTTTCTCGGTCTCTTCGTAGGGCTTGGAAATTAAGAAAGTGGAAAACCAGCAGTTGCAGATTCGGAGATTGCGAAGAGCAAGTGCCTTCTTAAGTGTCTCCACGTCCTGAGGGTATTTGTTTCCGATCTCACATCCTTCATAACCTGCGAGGGCCATTTCGCTGACACACTGCTCGAAGGTGTTTTCTGCACCCAGATCAGGCATATCGTCGTTGGTCCAGGCGATGGGCGCAATGCCCAGGTGTACATATTCTTTGTTTAACATATATATTCTCCTTTAGTATTGTCTTGCTTTCTTGCGGTTCTCGATCACGCGCTCATAGGCTTCCTGCCCCGCTTTTTTCGAGGTCACTTCGGCAGCGCCCACGTTCCACCAGGAATCGTAGCCGTCGGTCATGGTCTTGGGAAGGGCTTTGATGTCGATGAGGGTCGAAACCTTACTGCGACGGGCTCCTCGAAGCGCACTCTTAAGTTCTTCAAGAGTGTGAACGGTGTAGGTCTTGCAGCCGTAGCCTGCGGCAACTTTCGCATAATCAATGGGGATCAAGCTTCCGTTAAGACCGCCCTTCTCATCGCGGTATCTGAATTCCGTGGCGAGATTTCCCACTCCGTTTGACATCTGCAGGTTGTTGATGCATCCGAATCCGC
>JAEEGT010000128.1 GCA_016280465.1 Lachnospiraceae bacterium
CAAAGGTCTGGTTTGACACTATCGAGGTGGGCAGGGGAATCATCGGGCTTTCCCCACCCCATGTTTACAGGCTTTCCGATCGTGTGGACAGTGCAGGTAAGCCTTTGATCCCGTCTCTTTCGGGCCGTCACATGCTTCGTATCAGGGTAGACAATTCAAACCTTTTGAATCTCGGTGACATGGCCAGCGGTTATTCTGTTGATACCGGGGGCTACTGGAACGGCATCATCGGCCGTATGGAATTAAGGGTGGAACCTAAGGACAGGATCGAGAATGTTAAAGTGCTTGCCCATGGTGATACCGTGCGGATCGAGACCGTGACCATTTCCGACAGACATATTCCCATGGAAATAAAAGAAGCGGAGCTTGTCTTTGAGATCACCACACCCTGCGGGACCGTGATCCCCGGGGGGACACAGAAGATCGAGCTTTTTTCCAAGCGCCAGAACAATCATTATACCGTCAGACTCCCTAAAGATAAGGTTTTCCTTTGGGACGAGTTTAACAGGAATATCTACACACTGAAGGCCACATTAAAGTCCGAAGATCTCGTAAGTGAATTTGAAACAAACTTCGGCATAAGGGACCTGGCCGTATCGGACAAAGAATTTAAGATAAACGGCCGTACCCTTTCTTTAAGGGGAACCATCAACTGCGCCCAGTATCCCCTGACGGGATATCCTCCCATGGATGTTGAGACCTGGGCAAAGCATTTTTCCAAACTTAAGGAATTTGGCTTAAATCACGTTCGTTTCCATGCCTGGTGCCCGCCTGAAGCGGCGTTCACGGCTGCCGACAGGCTGGGTATCTATCTTGGTGTCGAGATGCCTCTGTGGCTTAACAGGGACGTGACTCCAATGGAATTTGGCGACGACGAGTGGCACAGGCTTTATTTCAGGGATGAGGCTTTGAGGATCAGCGAAGCTTATGGTAATCACCCCTCCTTTGTGTTCTTTTCAAACGGCAATGAGAATCTGGGAGATTATGCCCTTCTTGAGACCATTACAAGAGAGATGAAGGCTCACGATGACAGGCGCCTTTATACCATGACCTCAAACTTCGATCATCCCTTAAGCCCTGCTGAGGACTATCTTTGCGCCTTCGAGATCCTTCATAACAAGGCCCGTATCCAGTTCCTTCACGACGAGGTGGCCAAGTCCACCACCGTAAATTACGATTCCATGCGGGAAGCGGTGCCGGTGCCCTTTACAAGCTTTGAAGTAGGGCAGTACTGCATCACTCCCGATGTTGATATCTGCGAGCGTTACACAGGCGCCATGGCTCCCGTTAACTTCGATATCATCAGAAAAGAGATGAAAAAGCACGGGATCTACGGACGTTTGCAGGATTATATCAAGGCAAGCGGTGCCTTTGCCGCAAGGCTTTACAAAGAGGATATTGAGGCTGTTTTGCGAACTCCCGGAATGGGCGGTTTCCAGCTTTTGTCCCTTACGGATTATACCGGTCAGAGCACCGCCACGGTGGGTATCCTTGATGTCAAGTTCGAAGAAAAGGGCGTGATCTCCTCCGATGAATGGTGCGGTTTCTGCTCCGAGACTGTGCCCCTTCTTTGGGCAAAGCGCGAGTTTACAAAGGGTGAGCATCTCACAGGTTTTGTTTCTTTGTACGATGCTTCCCTGTATGTGCGGGACACCTATGAATATCGCATAGATATTTACGGGAAAAAGAAAGAAGGCACCCCTCTTTACTCAACCGTGGTGACCGGTGGAGCGGGAAAGAATCCCATAGACATACCCCTTGATTTTGTAAAGGGTAATGAACTTCTGAAGGTTTACATAACTGTTACAAATGAGGCAGGGGAGCATACAAATTACTGGAGGATCTTCGTATATTCGGATACGGAATGCCCTGAATGCATCCCTGAAAACCTTGTTATCCGTAACCGGGCGGACTATGAAAGGGCACTTTCAAAGGGCGGAAAGTTTCTTTTACTCCCTGAGTTCTACGGCGAAGAGAATACCGTTAAGAGCTCCTTTATCCCCGTATTCTGGTCACCGGTACATTTCCCTACGGAAGATCCCTTGGGATTTATCGTGGATGAGGATTCAGAGGTTTTGAATGGCTTTCCCACGGAAAAATACGCTGATTACCAGTGGAAGAGTCCGGTGGAAAAATCAAGATCCGTAAGACTTAAGGATGTTCCCGGGGATCCCAAGGTGCTTTTTGAGTTTGTACCGAATTTTGCGGACAATGAGCCCAAATCTCCATTATTTATCCTTAAGGAGGGCCATTCCGAATTCCTGTACTGCGGCTTTGATCTTAAAGGCAATGACCCTGCATCCAAAGCCCTTGCGCAAAGCATTTCAGATTATCTGTTCCATTAGTTTTCACACAGGCGGAATTCCTTAGAGTTCCGCTTGTTTCTTTAGGGGTTAAAGGATATAATTGATTTGTGCTTTTTACGGGCATTTAGTTTACATAACATAAGATACGGAGATAATATGACATACGGTTTTAAAGAATACAAGGAAGACAAGATATTAAGGAACCACCTGAACCTGGGCGGTAAA
>JAEEGT010000129.1 GCA_016280465.1 Lachnospiraceae bacterium
ACCGCTTATATTGTCCCAGTTTTTAACCCTTTTGGCCAGGAGGGCGGCCTCTCTTTTACCTTTGTCGGTAAGGGAATCGATGGTGTAATCAGGATCTGCGTGTCTTATAAAAATCAGTTTCATATCATGACCTCGATGTGTTTTGATCCATATCAGTATACCAAAAAACAAAGGGACCAACAATGAAAAAGATATTGAAACATATGTTTGCATATGCTAAAATCGTAATAAGAAAAAAAGTGTGAGGTCAGTATGATAGGCTACGTTAAGGGTATTTTGGAAGAATCAAGAGCCGGTAAGATAGTTGTGGATGTTAACGGACTCGGATTTAACATTCTTGTTTCCGAATCCACAAGGGAAGAACTTCCCGGTATAGGTCAGGAGATCAAGGTCTATACTCATACCAATGTCCGTGAGGACGATATCTCTCTTTTCGGTTTCCTTTCAAGAGAAGCCCTGGATCTTTTTGAACTTCTCATAACCGTTAACGGTGTGGGCCCCAAGGGTGCCATGGGCCTGCTTGGGATCTTCCCCGCTTCCGAGATCAAATATCTGATTGTTACTTCCTCATCCGATAAATTATCCAAAGCCCCCGGCATAGGGAAGAAAACTGCCGAGAGGATAATCATAGATCTTAAGGATAAGATCTCCACCGACGAGATCGTTACTCTTTCCGATATTGCAGATAATAATGAACCCGCTGTTTCAAGTGAGGCCATGGATGCGGTTTCAGCCCTTGTATCCCTTGGTTATTCTCAGGCTGAGGCCAAGCGTGCGGTCTCCATGGTACAGGGTGTTGAGTCCATGAACGTTAACGATATTCTGAAGGCTGCGCTGCAGCATCTCTTCTAAAGGAGCATAAATTGGACAGAGTCATCAAAACTGAAGTTACCCCCGAAGATATCAAACTGGAGGGATCACTTCGTCCCCAGTTTCTTAAAGATTATATCGGACAGCAGAAGATAAAGGATATCATAAGCGTCTATATCGAAGCAGCCAAGAACCGTCATGAGGCATTGGATCATGTCCTTCTTTACGGGCCTCCCGGACTTGGAAAGACTACCCTTGCCCAGATCATAGCCAATGAAATGGGGGTAAATATCCGTATCACCAGTGGTCCGGCCATCGAAAAGCCCGGTGATATGGCTGCAATCCTTAACGGACTTAAAGAAGGAGATCTGTTGTTTATCGACGAGATACACCGTTTGAATAAACAGATCGAAGAGGTTCTTTATCCCGCAATGGAGGATTATTCCCTTGATATCATGATCGGTAAGGGCCCTTCCTCCAAATCCATCAGACTGGATCTTCCCAAGTTCACCCTTGTGGGTGCAACCACCAGAGCCGGTCTTTTGTCGGCACCTTTACGTGATCGTTTCGGCGTTATAGAGCGTCTTGAGTTTTACAGTGTTGATGAGCTTGAGACTATCATCATTCATTCCGCAAAGATCCTTGGCGTTGAGATTGAGAAGGAAGGAGCAAGGGAACTTGCCCGAAGGAGCCGTGGTACGCCCCGTCTTGCCAATCGTATGCTTAAGCGTGTAAGAGACTTTGCCGAGGTTCGTTATGATGGGATCATTACGGGTGAAGTCGCAAGGACCGCTCTTGATCTTATGGATGTGGACAAGGTTGGTCTGGATCATATAGACAGAAATATATTAAATACCATGATAGGACTTTATAAAGGCGGTCCCGTAGGTCTTGACACACTGGCGGCCACCATCGGGGAGGATTCCGGTACCATTGAAGAGGTTTATGAGCCTTATCTTATCAAGATAGGATTCATAAGTCGAACCCCCAGAGGGCGTATGGTCACCGATCTTGCTTACAAGCATTTAGGTATTGAAATTTAACATCCCCTTTATTATAATTATCTATAATATATAAGCATTTGCGAGGGGATTATGGCAGCTAAGAACGACACTGAAGTTATCATCGGCGGCAAAGTATTAAACCTGAGCGGCTATGAGAGCGAAGAATATCTTCAGAAGGTTGCTGCGTACATTAACAGCAAGATCAACGAATACGGCAAGGTTGAGAGCTTTCGTCGTGCTTCCGTTGAAACACAGAACCTTCTTTTGCAGTTGAATATTGCCGATGATTATTTCAAGGCCAAGAAACAGATCTCACTCCTTGAGGACGAGATAAGTACCAAGGAGCGTGAACTTTATGACCTTAAGCATGAGCTCATTGCCTCGCAGATCAAATTAGATAATTCCGAGAAGACCGTTAAGGCCCTGAGACAGGAACTTGAAGAGTGCAATCGGAAACTTATAAGAATGGAAACAGAACTGAAAACATCAATTAAAGGCTGATTTATCAGCCTTTTTTGGTTTATTGGAGAAATATGGAATTACTTTCACCCGCCGGAAGTTTTAAAGGCTTTTTGGGCGCCGTAAATGCAGGTTGTGATGCCGTTTATCTTGGGGGTACCAGATTCGGTGCCAGAGCCTATGCCGAAAACTTCACCGATGAAGAGATAATCAAAGCCATCGAATATGCTCATCTTTTTGGAGTTAAGGTTTATCTTACCGTTAACACCTTACTTAAAGAATCCGAGTTTTTTGATTGCCTTTCTTATGTTGATACATTTTACAAGGCCGGTCTTGACGGTTGTATCCTTCAGGACATGGGCCTTATTTCCGTGTTTCATCATCATTTTCCCAAAATGGAATGTCATATCAGTACACAGGCTTTTGTTACCGGAACCGATGGCTGCAGGCTCTTTAAGGAAATGGGAGCTTCCAGAGTGGTGCTGGCAAGAGAGCTTTCTTTATCCGAGATCAAAAAGATTAAGGCCGATGCGGATATTGAGATAGAAACCTTTATTCACGGTGCCATGTGTTATTCTTATTCGGGAGACTGCCTGTTTTCATCATGTCTGGGCGGGCGCAGCGGTAACCGCGGACGCTGTGCGGGTCCCTGCAGGCTTGAATATTCCGTGATAAGTGATGGTAAGGAATCAAAGCCCGGCTTTTATCTTTCCATGAAGGATCAGTGTGCCCTGACCATATTACCGGGTCTTCTTGATGCGGACATAGATTCCTTAAAGATAGAGGGCCGCATGAAGAAGCCCGAGTATTCTGCTTTTACCACTTCGGTTTATCGAAGATATATCGATCTGTACCGCTCCGGCAAAGATCACTTTAAAGTTTCCTCAAAGGATATCGATGATCTTAAGCACATGTATTTAAGGAGCGATATCGGAACCGGTTATTACGACAGGAACAACGGTCGTGACATGATAACCGTGGGATCTCCCGCATACGGCGGTAACGATCCTGCTTTGATGCAGACTGTGGAAGAGGAATTTCTTAACAAGGACCGGAAACTTCCGATCACGGCTGTTCTAACCGCAGTGTCCGGTGAACCTGTCTGCCTTACATATACTTATAAAGATCTTTCTTTTACCGTAACGGACTTTGTCGTAGAAAAAGCCCTTTCCAAGGTTACAACCGCGGAAGATATGAAAAAACAGATCGGAAAACTGGGCGATACTCCTTTTATCCTTGACGACAGCAGGATCTATGATTCCGGTGACTGTTTTATTCCCGTAAGATTACTGAATGAGTTAAGAAGAACCTGCATCGAGGGATTAAAGGCCGAGATAATTAAGGATCATGATTGCAGGAACCAAAGAGCCTTTAAACCTTTTGCCGGATTTAAGCGTACCCCCGTTCCTTTTAAGAAACTGCCCCTTGTGTATGTTTCAGATCCGGACCAGTTTAGGGCGGCTGTTTCCGTATCCGAAGAGATCTATGTGATCTGTGATGCCGCACTGTGGCTCAATCATCACGAAAGTCTTGTTAAAAAGGCCGAGACCGTTGGCAAAGAGCTGTTTGTCGCCCTTCCCGATATCGTAAGAGACAGGGACAAAGAAACCTTACGTGTTCTTTTGAAAGATTTCGATCATGACTGTGTAAAGGGTTGTTTTTGCAACAGTCCCGAAGCACTGGCCTTTGTATATTTCAGTGATTACGGTAAGTCCGTCATTGCCGGACCTTCTTTGTATGCATGGAACAATAAGGCCTGTGAAGTTTTAAAGGAACTTTCCGACGGCCTTGTGGCACCCCTGGAACTTTCAAAGAGCGAGATCGCCCGTATTCAGTCTGATCAATATGTATTTGCCTATGGCAGGATACCCCTTATGAACACCGCCAATTGTGTTTTGAAAACAGCCTTTTCCTGTCAAAAGAAAAAGGACGGAAACCGGGCATATCTTAAAGACCGCATGAATGCGCTGTTCCCCGTTCATACAAAATGTGATTTTTGCTTTAACAGCATATATAACTCTGTTCCCACCTCCTTGCATGATGAAGTCACTGAGGGTAAAATAGACAGAGGATCCATGCTCCTTTACATGACAGAAGAGTCTTTTGACGATACAAAGAACGTGCTTGATGCTTTCCTTGAAGGATCCGATCTAAAGGGAACGGGATATACCAAAGTATACAGAAAACGCGGAGTCGAATAGTCGATTGATCCAGTATATTTCAGCGCTTTCAAAATATTTCATAGCGGGCTTCATGATCCTTTACACCCTGGACTGCTTTCTTGTTTTCAGATACAGGGATGAAAAGGGCAGAAGAGGATCTTACGCAAGGCAGGTCGTGCTCATCATTCTTTTGCATTTCACCTGCTTTCTTTCCATATGTCTTAAAACCGGTGAGCTGAAATATCTGATCTTTTATGGGGCTTTCCAGATCGCGCTTATCATGGTCATGGAACTTTATCCCATGATCTATCCACGTATCAACAGACTTTTGATAAACAATGCCTGCATGCTCATGAGTATCGGCCTTGTAATGCTTTCAAGACTTGATTTTGACATGGCGGTGAAGCAGTTTATCATTTCCGTCATCTCCCTTGCCATTGCGGGACTAATTCCCTTTGCCATGAAGAAACTGGGAAAGATCCCTAACTACCCCTATATTTACGGCGGCGTGGGGTTCTTTCTTCTGGTCTTGGTTTATTTTCTTGGTCATTTATCCAACGGTTCGAAACTTGCCATCCATATTTTCGGCGTATCCTTTCAGGCTTCCGAATTTGTAAAGATCCTTTTTGTATTCTGCATCGCAGGTATCCTTTATAACGGAGCGGAGATAAGAAATCTGATCATCGCCACGGCCTTTGCTGCGGCTCATGTGATCATACTTGCTCTGTCCAACGATCTTGGAGCCGCCTTCATTCTTTTTGTTGTATATGTTCTTATGGTCTTTGTGGCTTCAAGAAATGTCTTTTATCTTATCCTTGGTACAGCTGCGGGAGCCGGAGCTTCGATTCTTGCCTACAACCTTTTCAGACATGTAAAAGTACGTGTGGCTGCCTTTATCGATCCTTTTTCCGTTATCGACAACGAAGGTTACCAGATCACCCAGTCCCTGTTTGCCATAAGCAGCGGCGGCTGGTTCGGACTGGGGCTTTTTAACGGCACTCCCGAAACCATTCCCTATGTGGAGACGGACTTTATCTTTTCGGCCATTGCACAGGAATTCGGTATCTTGTTCGCAGTTTGCATGGTATTGATATTCTTAAGCTGCTTTATCATGTTTATCAATATCTCATATAAACTAAGCAACGATTTTTATCGCTATATAGCCATCGGGCTGGGACTTACCTACGTTTTTCAGATCTTTTTGACTGTGGGCGGCGGCACAAAGTTCATTCCCATCACCGGTGTGACCCTTCCCCTTGTAAGCTACGGCGGCAGTTCCATTATGGCCACCATTTTCACTTTCTTTATAATCGAGGGACTGTATGTTATCAGGGACGGTAAACAGGAACCGGTTAAGAATAAAGCAAAAGAACGGTTCTTAAAGATCCAGTCAAATATCATAATGGGATCTTTGTATGTATTTATCGGTCTCTTTATCGTACTTTGCAGCTATATCTGCATTTATTCCGTTAAGAATCACAAGGAACTTATCGACAACGCCTATAATCCGAGACAGGAAGTACTGATAAGACAGACTGAGAGGGGGCCCATATATTCAAGAGATATGGAGATCATTGCGGAAACCGTTGTAAAAAATGGCGAAGAGAAGCGTTTTTATCCTTTTTACAATATCTTTTCCCATGTGGTGGGTTATTCCTCAAACGGTAAAGCCGGTATCGAAGCTGCCGCAAATTATTATCTGATAAATTCCAATCAGCCTGTGACAGAAAAGCTCTCTGCCGACATAAACGGGAACAAATATATCGGAGACGGTGTTATCACAACACTTGATACAGACCTTCAAAAGGCAGCATATACCGCCATAGGGGCCAGAAACGGTGCGGTCGTGGTAACAAATCCCAAAACAGGCGAGATCCTTGCAATGGTTTCAAAACCGGATTTCGATCCCAACGAGATCCAGGATATATGGGACGACCTTATCGAGGACAAGGACAGTTCCGTTCTTCTTAACAGGGCTTCTCAGGGGCTTTACCCTCCGGGCTCCACATTTAAGATTGTGACACTGCTTGAGTATATCCGTGAGAATCCTGAAACCTATAACGATTATGCGTTTAGGTGCACCGGTGAACTGAAGATTGGAGAAGACAAGATCATATGTTACAATCATCAGGCTCACGGTAATGTAAATCTTATCAAGAGTCTTGCAAAATCCTGTAATTCCTCTTTTGGAAATATAGGACTTAAACTTGATAAAAAGAAATTTGCTTCTACCCTTGATACTTTGCTTTTTAACAAAGACCTGCCCGTTACCTTTAATTATTCCAAGAGCAGCATAAAGGTCAGCGAAGGCATGTCGGATCTTGAAACCGTTTATACTGCCTTCGGTCAGGGTGAAACACTGATGAGCCCGCTGCACCTTAATATGATCACCGCAGCCATTGCCAACAAGGGGGTGCTGATGAAACCCTATCTGGTCTCGTCGGTGGTAAACAATAAGCTTAATACCGTTGAAAGCTTTAAGCCTTCCCAGTATAAAAGGCTTTTATCCGAGGAAGAAGCAAATATCGTTACCGATATGATGAAGGCCGTTGTTACGGACGGAACCGCAAAGCGCCTTAATACAACGGACTATACCGTGGCGGGAAAGACCGGCTCCGCCGAATACAGCGACTATACAAGCATGACGCATTCCTGGTTTACGGGCTTTGCTCCGGCTGAAGATCCGGAGATCTGTGTTACGATAATACTTGAAAATGCCGGTACCAGCGGACTCAACGCCGTTCCCATGGCAAGAAAGATCTTTGATGAATACTTCCGTAAATTTGCATCGCTCAAAGATACGGAAGAAAAATAAATAAATAATAAACGGAGGGTTTGCAATGAAAGAAGCAACCAGCTGCGGAGGAGTGGTCATCTACAAGGGTAAAGTACTGCTTCTCTACAAAAACATGCATGAAAGAAACAACGGATGGGTCCTTCCCAAGGGAACCGTTGAAAAGGGGGAAAGTTTTGAAGAGACCGCCGTCAGGGAAGTGAAAGAAGAGAGCGGTTCCACCGCTAAGATAGTCAAGCCTCTCGGAGAAACACATTATGAATTCAAGACCAAAGACGATAATGTGGTCAAATGTGTTCACTGGTTTTTGATGTCAACGGAGGCTTTCTTTTCAAAGCCCCAAAGAGAAGAGCATTTTAATGATTCGGGCTTCTATAAATACCATGAAGCCATATTCCTTTTAAAGTATGACAACGAAAGAGAGATCCTGGAAAAGGCTTACGAAGAATATCGTAATCTGAGAAGAGCCGGTGTCTGGGAATAAAGGCAAAAAGAAAAGTCCCCATGAATTTGGGGACTTTTACTGTATCGTGATAAACCGGACTATAAAACCGCGGTAATGGAAAGATCCGTTCTTTTGGCCAGATCGATCAGATTGTCTCCACACTTTACAAGAGGGCGGGAGAGCTTTAACTGATTTATGAGGATGATCTCAGCAATGGAACCGTCGCTAAGCCTTACGGTCATGCCAAGCTGGGAGTTGGCGATATGGGTAAGGATGGGCTTTAAAAGCGCACGGCTGTATTTAACGTCAGTTCTTTCGAAGTTTTCTATGACTTCGAAGGGAATGAGAGTCTTTCGGTAAGAACGGGCCGAAGTCATGGCACAATAGGAATCGATGATAGCTATGATCTTAGCATAGAAGTTTATATCATCCTCTTTGATGCCGTTGGGATATCCGGAACCGTCACATTTCTCATGGTGCTGAAGTGTTGCCTTTAAGACATTTTCATCTACCTGATGGTTCTTTATGATGTGATAGCCGCGAACGGTGTGGGTCTTGACTCTGGCATATTCTTCATCCGTCAGTCTGTCGGGTTTCCACATAAGATCCGGAGAAAGCATGAACTTACCGATATCATAGAGGAATCCGCACTGGATCAGGATGAAAAGTTCTTTCTGGGTGATACCGAGCCAGGTGCCGAAAACTCCGGCTACAAGAGCCGAATTAAGGCAATGGGAATAGGTGACGGTATCTTCCGTGGGAAGCATGTTGTAAAGGTAATCAAGGAGGATCTCGCCTGTCTTGGCACAGCCGGTGATCTCACCGTAGATCTGATAAAGAGTCTCGAGACTCAGTGGCTTATCTTCATTGATGAGCCCGTCGATCATTTTTTTGTAATTTGCCATATAAATGGCATAAACCTGCTCAAAACGCCTGAAGCCCTCGCTTACGCGGACCTTTTCGAAATGAGTGGTAGCGAAGTCTGCCTCCTCTTTGATGGAGACACACATGATGGAATAGCGGGAAAGTTTGGCGATAGCGATGTCATCCAGAGTAGTATTGCGAGATAGAAGGAGTTCATTTTTATAACTCAGAACGTCCTCTGCCAGAACCATACCCGGCTTTAGAGCCATGGTTGCAATTGTTTTCATAGATGTAATAAACTCCCAACGTATTATTCAATTATATTCTATCATCATTATGGCGAAATGCAAAATATTTTGTTTGTTTAAGGCTGTTTTGTGATAAGATTATTCTATCATGCAAATACATACAAATCTCTTTGTGGGCGATGGGATAAAAAAGCCCGAGAGTATGATCAAAAAACTGAAAAAGAAAAAGCTTCCTCCCAAATTCTATTTTGCCGCATTTGAAGAGGGCAGCGACAGACTTGAGATCTACCTGTCTTATCTTTTTAACCAGAAGTATTTTAAGAACAGGGAACTTGAGATCGTCGGTATCTTTAAGAGCGAAGAGGATGCTTTTGAATATGTGAGGGCTCTTTCCGAGATATCCGTTCGAAAATACGGAGATTTTTGTGCGAAAAAGACTATAGATTCTTTAAGCGGCTTTGAACTTGAAATGCTCAAAAGAAAGAATGAAGACTGATGTTCTGGATCATTTTACTTAATATACTGAAAATAATAGGGATCATCCTGCTTTGTATCCTGGGACTCATTCTTTTTTTGCTGCTTTCTGTTTTGCTTGTTCCCGTAAGATATAAGGGACGGGGCGAATACTCAAAGGACAAAACGGATATCAGACTCTGTGCAAGCTGGTTTCTTCATCTTGTGAGGGTTTCTTTTACCTATGGTATCGAAGAACCTTTAAAGGTCAGGATATTATGGTTCGATCCTCTTAAAAAGAAAGAAAAGGAGCAAAAACCTCCGAAACCCGCAAAAGCCGGAAAAAGAAAGAAAAAGAAACCGGAAGAGAACTGGGATCTTGAGGAATTGCCGGAAGAACGGTCTGAAGCCAAAGAAGAGGCAAAGCAGCCTGAAGAGCAGGCAAAGTCTGAGGAAAAGATACAGTCTGAAGAACCGGTAAAAGCTGAAGATCCTGTAAAACCCGAAGAGCCGCCAAAACCCGAGGAACAGGCAAAACATGAAATACCGGAAGCGACGGAAAGGGCAGATAAGCCGGAGATACATTCCTCAAAGCCGGAATCTAAAAAATCTACCCAAAGCAGTCATAAATATGATAGAATAAAAAGGTATATTGAATTATTCAGATCGAGAGAGTTTAAAAATGCACTTTCTTTAAGCTTTGACTCCATTATTAAGGTGTTAAAGCATATACTTCCGAGGCACTGGCAGATCGATGCCGAACTCGGATTTGAATCTCCGGACACTTTGGGAACAGTGCTGGGAATAGCCGGGATGTTTTATCCCCTGTTTCACAGGCACCTGAATATCTATCCCGATTTTGACGAGGAGATCCTTCATGTCAAAGGACATTTTAAGGGCCATATAACCCTTATCAGACTTTTGATCATCGGTCTTAAGGTCCTTTTTGACAAAGATATAAAGAAAGTTTTGAAAATGTTCAAGGAGGCTTAACATGGCTGACAACAATTGCGGTTCGATCATCGAATCATTACTCAAAGGAATGGAAGCCGTACTTTCTTCCAAGACCGTTGTGGGTGATGCTACTCACATAGGGGACACCATTATCCTTCCTTTGGTCGATATTTCCTTCGGCGTGGGCGCAGGTTCTTCCACCAAGGGAGAAAAGGGCGGAAACCACGGCGGCGGTGGCGGAATGAGCGGTAAGGTCACTCCCAGCGCAGTCCTTGTTATAAAGAACGGCACCACCAAGCTTGTGAATATCAAGAATCAGGATGCCATCACCAAGGTTATCGATCTGATACCCGATATGTTTGACCGCTTTGCGGACATGAAGAACAAAAAAGACATGCCTTCCGATGAAGAAGCATTGGATGCGGCTTTTCCCGAGGATGAGGAATAATCTCTCAGCACACGGAGACCCCATGATATGGATGAAGAACGCAGCTTTGAAGAAATTCTGATTAACGGTACCGCCGATGAACTGAATGAACTTAAACGCTGGCTTTTCGAGGAAAACATTCGTCTCACCGCCAAGCAAAAGGAACTTAACGAGTTCCATGAGCGGTTTTTACAGGAACGGATCCAGTTCCAGGACGAAATGAAGGCCATTAACTTAAGGAATGTCAACGAACGAAAGCGCCTTAAGGACGAAGAGACTTTCTTTGACAAGAAGATGGAGATCCTTAAGAACGGTTTCGCCCAGCTTGAGTGCGACAGAAAGGCCTTCGAAAAAGAAAAGAAGCAATTCTACTATAACAATGCTCCGGGAGAAGACAGTTCCGCGTCTTATTCCCAGGAGTTTAAGGGCTCGCTTTTTGCCGGTGTCAACAATATGCTGGCTTTGAAAAAGCGCTACAGAGATCTGTTAAAGATCTTTCATCCGGATAATCTTTGCGGAGACAATGAAATGGTAGCCGCCATAAACAGAGAGTATGACAGGCTAAAGAAAAAGTTTGATTATCCATTCAGATCCGCAAAATAATTTTACAATCCTGCGCCGTGAGCCGTGAAGGTGTCGGCGCATAAAAAAAGAGAACCGGATCGGTTCTCTTTTAATTTCTGTAGGTATGTAAGAAGGAGATTTAAGCTCTCTCAACTTTGCCGGATCTTAAGCATCTGGTGCAAACGTGAAGCTTTTTGGTTGCGCCGTCAACTTTGCATGTAACCGCACGGATGTTGGAACCCCAGATTCTGCTGGACTTTCTGTTTGAGTGGCTTACATTATTTCCGAAATGAATACCTTTTCCGCATACAGCACATTTTGCCATTTTTACACCTCCTTGGAACTTTAATACATTTCTGAACTCACAATAATGAGATGATAGCAGAACATAAGTCAAAAATCAAGAAGAAAATTAAATATAAATGAAAAAAGAAAAATAAAGGTTTTCTTTTTACAATATTAAGTTTATAATTACTTCAATATGCGCTCACAAATATTCAGGAGGTGCTTATGAAAGGTTCATCGATGGATACCTATCTTGGGAATGTCATCATAGATCCCAACGTAGTCAGACAGTATGCCGGTACCGTTGCCAACGAATGTTTTGGTATAGTGGGTATGGCCAATGTCAATGTTCAGGACGGACTTGTTAAACTTTTGAAATTAAATTCCGCAAATCTCTGCCGCGGAATTAAAGTCAATCTTTTGAAGGACGGCCGTCTCGGGCTTATCTTTCATGTGGTCGTTTCCTACGGAGTCAGCATCCGTGCCGTTACGGACAACCTTGTGAACAATGTTAAATATAAGGTAGAAGAATTTACCGGTCTTGAGATAGGCAAGATTGATGTCTATGTCGAAGATGTAAAAGTTATCGATTAGGAGGATCTTCCATTGGCAAATACAGTTATCACACCCAACGATCTTGCCAAGATGTTTTTGGCCGGAGCCAAGACTCTTGAGGCAAAGAAAGAATGGATCAACGAACTTAACGTGTTCCCCGTTCCCGACGGTGATACGGGAACAAACATGACCATGACCATAATGTCGGCTGCCAAGGAAGTGGATTCTTTGATGGCTACCAACGATCTTAATATGGAAAGCCTTTGCAAAGCCATTTCTTCAGGTTCCCTTCGCGGAGCCAGAGGTAACTCCGGCGTTATCCTGTCCCAGTTGCTTAGGGGCTTTACCAAGATCATCAAGGACAAAGAAGAGATCAACATCCCCCTTCTTGCCGATTCCTTCGAAAAGGCTGTGGAGACCGCTTACAAGGCAGTCATGAAGCCCAAGGAAGGTACGATCCTTACAGTAGCAAAGGGCGTCAGCACCAAGGCAAGAGACCTTGCTGACGGCGGCTGTGACAATCTTGAAGAGTTTTTAAGGACAGTTATAGAGCATGCCGAGGTTGTGCTTGCCCATACTCCCGAACTTCTTCCCGTGCTTAAGCAGGCAGGGGTTGTGGATTCCGGCGGACAGGGTCTTGTGGAGATCTTCCACGGTGTGTTTGACCAGTTCATGGGTAAAGAGATCGATCTTACCATTGGCGCAAAGCCCGCAGCAGGTGAAGAAAAGAGTGTTGCCGAGCCCGAAAACATCAAATTCGGTTACGGCACCGAGTTTATCATCCTTATCGATAAGCTTTTCAATATAAAGCACGAACTTGATTTTAAGGAATATCTTGAATCCCTGGGTGATTCCCTTGTTCTTGCCGCAGACGGCGATGTTGTGAGAGTACACTTAAATACCAACGATCCTGGCCTTGTATTACAAAGAGCCATGAAGTACGGTGCTCTTTCAAATATCAAGATCGAAAACCTTCGTCTCGAACAGGAAGAAAGAGTTACGGGTGTCAGCAAGACAGAGCCCGAAACCCTTCCCGAAGAAGAAAAAGAATACGGTTTTGTCACCGTTGCCGCAGGTAAGGGACTTGCCGAGATCTTTAAGGGACTTGGGGCCGACTATGTCATCGAAGGCGGTCAGACCATGAACCCTTCGACCGAAGATATAGTTGAAAGCATCGAAAAGATCAACGCAAAGACCGTTTTCGTGCTTCCCAACAATAAAAACATCATTCTTGCCGCAAATCAGGCTCAGTATCTTGTAAGCGACAAAAATGTTGTGGTCATTCCCACAAAGACCATTCCTCAGGGTATCAGCGCATTGATCAATTTCATGCCTGATTCCGATACCGATACAAATACCGAAACCATGTCCGAGGAGATAAAGAACATCAAGACCGGACAGGTGACCTATGCGGTACGCGATACCAAGATCGACGATATGGATATTAAAGAAGGCGACTTCATGGGTATCGGCGACAGCGGATTGCTTGCTGTTGACAAAGATATCAAATGTGCCGTTAAGACCATGATCGATAAGATGGCCGAAGACGGATCTGCCGAACTTTTCAGTATCTACTACGGTGAAGAAGTATCCGAAGGTGATGCCGAAGAGATCGCCGCTTACATTAACGATAAATATCCTTCCTGCGACGTGGAGCTTCAATAC
>JAEEGT010000130.1 GCA_016280465.1 Lachnospiraceae bacterium
AAAGGAGTCAGCATAAATGATCAATGTAGGTGTATTCGGATACGGTACCGTAGGAAGCGGCGTAGTAGAGCTTATCGATGCCAATAAGGAAGTTTTGAAGAAAAATACAGGCGATGATGTGAAGGTCAAGGCAATCCTGGATCTTCGTGATTTTCCGGGAGACCCTTTTGAAAAACTGGTGGTCCACGATGTAAATCTGATCGTCAATGACCCTGAGATCTCTGTGATCTGCGAGACCATGGGTGGTGTGGGAGCAGCCTTTAAGTTCACGGAAATGGCTTTAAAGGCAGGCAAGAGTGTCTGCACTTCCAACAAAGAGCTGGTGGCTCTTCACGGACCCTATCTTCTGAAACTGGCCGAAGAGAATAACTGCAACTACAGATTTGAAGCCAGCGTAGGCGGCGGGATCCCCATTCTTCGTCCCTTGCAGGATGCACTCACTGCGGATAAGATCCTGAAAGTGACCGCTATAGTCAACGGGACCACCAATTACATGCTGACCAAGATGACCAGAGAGGGTGCGGATTTCAATGAAGTACTTAAAGAGGCGCAGGATCTGGGCTACGCTGAGCTCCATCCCGAAGCTGATGTGGACGGCTTTGATGCCGCAAGAAAGCTTGCCATCCTTTCTTCCCTTTTGTACGGTAAGACCGTGAACTATGAAGACATTCCCACCGAGGGTATCTCCAAGGTATCCAGTGCGGACATTAAATATGCCAAGGCTCTTAACTGCAAGATAAAGCTCCTTGCAAAGTACGAGGACGGTGAGAGCGGAGCCTATGCCTGCGTAGCACCTCATCTTGTTTGCGAAGACAATCCTCTGTATAATGTGGATGATGTTTTCAATGCCATCCTTGTAAAGGGAAACATGCTGGGAGATGCAATGTTTTACGGTAAGGGTGCAGGGAAGCTTCCCACTGCCAGCGCCGTTGTGGGCGATGTGGTGGAATGCGCCAAGAATCCCGGCAAGAACGTGCCTTTGAACTGGGCCGATGAGCAGGTTAAGCTTTCGGGCTTCGAAAACTCATCCCGCAGATTTTTCCTTAGGGTAAAAGAAGATGCAAAGGAAGCCGCAAAGGCTGCTTTTTCCGATATCAAAGAAGTGAATGCGGGAGTACCCGGTGAGTTTGCTTTTGTTACCGGAAAACTTACCGAAGCCGGATTTGCCAAAGTAAAAGAAAGCCTTGGTGACAAGGTATTAAATTATATCAGAGCAGAGGAATAGACCATATGAAGTACATCATTGTTTTAGGCGACGGAATGGCCGATGAGCCCATTGAGGCTCTGGGTAACAAAACACCCCTTGAATACGCAAATACTCCTGCCCTTGACAGACTCAGCAAGAAATCGGAGATCGGTGTTGCATACACCATTCCCGAAGGCATGAGTCCGGGCAGCGATACCGCGAACCTTGCGGTGCTTGGATACAATCCGAGACAGTATTATTCCGGCAGATCTCCCCTGGAAGCATTGAGCATCGGTGTTCCCATGGAAGATACGGACATCGCCATACGCTGCAATATCGTTACCTTAAGCGAGGAAGCCGTTCCCTTTGAGGACCTTACCATAATAGACCACAGTTCCGGAGAGATCTCCACCGAGGATTGCGATGTGCTCCTTAAGGCTGTTGCAAAGGAACTGGCAGATGATCGTTTTCAGTTTTACACAGGTACAAGCTACAGACATTGCCTCATCGATAAAAAGGGAAGTGTGCAGCCTCTGACACCTCCTCACGATATCCTTACAAAGAGGATCGGTGAGTACCTTCCTAAGGACGAGAAATATCTCGCCATGATGAAGAGAAGTTATGAGATATTAAAGGACCATCCCATTAACATCGAGAGAAAGAAAGCGGGCAAGAATCCCGCAAACTGCTGCTGGTTCTGGGGTGCGGGCACAAAACCCCTGCTTGATCCTTTCAAAGAAAAGACCGGACTTAAGGGAGCCATGATCTCAGCGGTTGACCTGCTTAAGGGCATTGCCGTTGGAGCAGACATGCAGGTCATCAATGTTAAGGGCGCAAACGGCGGGCTTGATACCAACTACGCAGGCAAGTGCGAAGCTGCTTTTAAGACCCTTACTGAGGACAACAACGACTTCGTATATATCCACGTGGAAGCTCCCGACGAAATGGGACATCAAGGCAGCTACGAGCGTAAGATCAAGGCCATAGAGCGGATCGATGAGTTTATCGTAGGACCTCTGGCCGAAAAGCTTTCGGCAGCAGGCGTTGATTTCAGGATGCTGGTGCTTCCGGATCATCCCACTCCCGTGAGACTCAGGACACACACCAGCGACGGAATACCCTTTATGCTCTACGACAGCACCCAAGAGCAGGATCATACCTGGAATTACAATGAAAAAGAAGCCATGGCCGCAAACAATCCCGTGTCCGAAGGCTACAGACTTATAAATAAACTTCTGGAGAATAAGTAAATGAGTAAAGTTGTTAAATTCGGCGGCAGTTCCCTTGCCAGTGCCGAACAGTTCAAAAAGGTAGGAAAGATCATCAAGGAAGACAGCGAAAGAAGATTTGTGGTGCCTTCTGCTCCCGGCAAGCGTTTTGCCAAGGACAAGAAGGTCACCGACATGCTGTACTCCTGCTATGATACGGCAGTTTCCGCAAAGGGCGCCGAAAAGATGAAGGAAGAACTTGCTGCCATAAAGGAAAGATACGATGAGATCATCTCAGGTCTCGGACTGAAGCTTTCCCTTGATGATGAATTCAAGACCATCGCCGAGAACTTCAAGAAAAAGATCGGCAGGGATTATGCGGCATCCCGCGGCGAGTATTTAAACGGTCTCATCATGGCCGACTATCTGGGCTTTGAGTTCATCGATTCCGCCGAAGTCATCAAGTTCAACGAAAACGGCGAGTTTGATGCCGACCTTACAAACACCATTCTTTCTGAAAAACTCAAAGGGGTTGTCAACGCGGTGATCCCCGGATTTTACGGTTCCCTTCCCGACGGCACTGTAAAGACCTTCTCCCGGGGCGGGTCCGATATCACCGGTTCCATCGTTGCAAGAGCCTGCAAGGCTGATGTTTACGAGAACTGGACCGACGTTTCGGGCTTCCTCATTGCAGACCCCAGGATCATAGATCATCCCGAAGTTATCGAGACCATCACCTACAAGGAACTTCGAGAGCTTTCTTACATGGGAGCCACCGTTCTCCATGAAGACGCCATCTTCCCCGTAAGAAGAGAGGGTATTCCCATCAATATCCGAAACACCAATGCCCCCGAGGACAGCGGTACCTGGATCGTTGAGAGCACCTGTCAGAAAGCAAAATACACCATCACCGGTGTTGCCGGAAAGAAGGGCTTCTGTGCCATCAACATTGAAAAAGACATGATGAACGCAGAGATCGGTTTCGGCAGAAAGGTCCTTCAGGCCTTCGAGGATAACGGTATATCCTTCGAGCATATGCCTTCCGGTATCGATACCATGACCATATTCGTGCATCAGGACGAGTTCATGCACAAAGAGCAGCAGGTGGTTTCCGCAGTTCACAGATTGGCAGATCCCGACAGCATCGATATCGAAGCAGATCTTGCCCTTAGCGCGGTCGTAGGTCGCGGGATGAAATCTACCCGCGGTACGTCAGGACGTATCTTCTCGGCCCTGGCTCATGCCAATGTAAACGTTAAGATGATCGACCAGGGCTCCAGCGAGTTG
>JAEEGT010000131.1 GCA_016280465.1 Lachnospiraceae bacterium
CTTCTGTGAAAGAGACGGTTGGGAACTGTACAAAGATACTGACCATTATTTCTTCAGAAAAACAGATCCGGACGGCTCGATTCGGAGAACCAAGGTGTCCAAGGGAAGCGGAGAAATACATCCGGGAATGTGGCAGATGATTCTGAAGAACCAGCTATGCGTTACTCAGGAGTACTTTAACAGTAAGATTTGAACGAGCCACACAGGATTTATCATATCGGTTTAAAAGAAGGACACTTGTCCTTCTTTTTTTCTGTTAATTCCACGGAAGTATAATCCTCGAATAGGACATTGGAAGTTCTTTTTTGTGTTAAGCCTTGAATATTCAGGAGGCGCATAAGATGCGAAATTATGGGAAAAACAATCTGATATTACTGCTCGCATTGTCAGCGATGCTCTTTTTATCTTCATGTTCTTTTTCTTCTTCCGGGGAGGTTACAGCTCCGTCAGAATCCGGCGATACGGTCAAAGCCAATGATTCGGTAAGCGGTGCCGTTGACTTCGATCATGAGCTGGATGATTACGAACCCAAGAAGGATCACTATAATTTCTACTTCACATACAAGACCGTACATCCCTGGTGGGATGCGGTGGCACTTGGAATGGAGGATGCCCAGAGGCAGTACCTTGAGAAAGGTATATCCATTACCTATGAGTATATGGCACCAAACGGTGCCTCTGCCAAGGACCAGACCGAGAGACTGATGGCGGCCGAAAAAAGGAATTTCGATGTCATCGGCGTGGATGTGGCCGATGCGGACATCATTTCTCCAATCCTTGATGAGATGGTGGATTCGGGATACAAGGTCATGACCTTTTCAAGCTCCGATGCTCATGAAGGCTGTAAAAGAATAGCCTATGTGGGCAATACCCACAACTACCAGGACGGTGCAGACCTGACCGAGGCTTTGTGCAAAAAACTTGAATACAAGGGCAAGGTTGCCATCCTTGTTGGTAGCGTGGGGGCTCCCTGCCACGAAGACAGAGCCAGAGGTGCCAAAGATACCATAGCAAAATACCCCGATATGGAAATTGTCGCTACGGAGTACGACATGGATTCCGTGGATCTTGCCTATGACCTTACCATAAAGATCCTTGCCGAGAATCCGGATCTATCAGGGATCATCTGCTGTAATATGAGTAATCCCGTGGGCGCAGCCAGAGCGGTGGTGGAAAAAGAAAGTGATGTCGTCATCGTTGGAATGGACCATGACCGGGAGGCGTTGCGCTATTTAAAGGACGGCATCATCTATTGTCTCGGAGTCCAGGATTGTTATTCCATCGGCTTTGATACAATCCAGATTGCGGTAAAGATCGCGGACGGAAACCTTCCGGGTGAATTGTTTGAAGAGAAGACTAATGAAATAACAACCGTAATCTATCAGGAGGATGCAGCCATTATGCTTGAGCTGCTGTACGGTGATAACTAATGAAAAAGCAGATCACAAGAAAAACCTTTATACTGACAGCTGCTGTCGGCGGGTTCCTTTTGATGGCAACGGTTATCGTCAATACGGTCATGTCTACAAGACAGACCACAATAGCCACCAACGATGCTGTTTCCGAAGTAAGTTCTTTTTACCTTGAAGCCATGGCGGACAGGCGGTCGAGGACTGTCACGAACCTGATAAGCAGCAACTTTGACCATATGGAAAAAGCACTGGCTTACATTAACGGCGAGGGGATCGAATCTGAGGAAGAACTTCGAAATACCCTGGGAAATATCAAATCCCTGCTTTCTCTGGACAGATTTGCACTTGTAGACGACGATAAGATCGTTCATACCCAGTATACGACCTACACCGGCGGCAGCCGACATGCCTTTCTTTCCGATGAAAAGATGGACAAGCGAAGCGTCAGTACGGTCTCCATATACGGTTCCTCCAAGCAGTTGTGTCTGGCGGCCCCCACACCGGGTTTAAAGATTGCAGGCAAGCAGTACAAAGCCTGCTTTGTACAGATCGACGTGGGAGAGATAGTTGACCTGCTGGCTTTCGACGATGAAGGCAGAACCTATTTCGGTATTTACAGCAAAAACGGAGAAAACCTTTCC
Source organism: Lachnospiraceae bacterium (assembly GCA_016280465.1). GTDB lineage: Bacteria > Bacillota > Clostridia > Lachnospirales > Lachnospiraceae > UBA1258. The sequence continues at coordinate 2,054 of JAEEGT010000131.1, forward strand.
GGTACGGAATTGGGACCCTATATTTCCACCCACAACCTTTTTGAAGCCCTTAAGGGGATGATCTCCGAAGAAAGCAGGGAAGAAAATCGTAACAACTTCTTAAATGCCGTGGAAGGAAGCATCTATACTTCCGCCAACGGAGCCGAGGCCACTTTGTGCTACGTTCCCATTGAGAATACCGACTGGATGATGGTGGTACTGATCCGCGAGAGCGTGATACATGACCGTATCCGAAGCATCAGCGAAAGAAGCCTTTCCACCAGCAAGAGCCAGATAGCCTTTACACTGATCTATTCGGTCATATTCTTCGGTATCCTGATGTATATGCTGAAAGTTCAGTCCAACAAAGAACTGGAAGCGGAAAAAGAAAATGCCAGAAACATCCTGAACATGGCCAATACGGATTCGATGACGGGTGTCAGGAACAAACACGCCTATTCCGAGGCCGAAGCCTACTTAGACCGCAGGCTCCAGGAGCGGGAACTTGACAAGCTTGCTTTGGTGGTCTGTGATATAAACGGGCTTAAGATCGTTAACGATACTTTTGGACACGCGGCCGGAGATAAACTCATAAAAGAAGCCAGCGACATGATATGCGAATATTTCAACCACGGAGCCGTTTACAGGATAGGCGGTGACGAATTCGTTGTCATCCTCCAGGAAAAGGGATATGATACCATGGAGGAGGTAATCCTGGACTTCAACAGTGCGGTTGAGAGCAATATCAAAAAGAAAAAGGTTGTCGTATCCATCGGTTATTCCGAACTGACCCCTGAGGACCGGCTTATCCACGATGTATTCGAGAGAGCGGACCAGATGATGTACAAGCGCAAACAGCAGCTTAAGAAGATGGGAGCGAAGACAAGATCTTAAAAGTATATGAAGAAAGACGAAAAAACCAACGTAATGCGGGTGCTGGACGGAAAGAAGATTTCCTACGAAGCCCATTTATATGAACAGGACGCAAGCCTCACGGGCGAGGATATTGCGGCATTAAACGGCGAAGATCCCGAAAGGGTTTTTAAGACCCTTGTAACTCAGGGAAAGAGCGGCGCCTACTATGTATTTGTGGTTCCGGTGAAAGCGGAGCTGGACCTTAAGAAAGCCGCCAGGGCGGCAGGAGAGAAGGCCATCGCCATGATAAAGCAAAAGGACCTTTTGGCCCTTACGGGCTACGTTCACGGCGGATGTTCTCCCATCGGTATGAAGAAACAGTTCCCCACCTTTATTCACGAAACGGCTGTCTCTTTTGATAAGATGTATGTCAGTGCCGGAAGAGTGGGATTCCAGATCGAACTGGCGCCCCGGGATTTAATGACGGTTTCCGGTGCAAAAACCGCAGATATTGTCTGAAAACGAATTGTACAAAAAGATCCCCCCATGATCCATGGGGGGATTTTTGTATGGAGATATGAAGGGTAACAAGGTCAGATCTTTGAAAACTTTGCAACTTCGCCGGAGAGACTGTCGGAGATGCTGCTGTTCTTTTCTGCCTCGTCTCTGATGTCACGCATGGAGCCTGCCAGTTTGGTTGCTTCTTCCGCCACCATGGTGATACCGGAGGAACTTTCGGTAACGGCATGGTTAACACTGTCAACGCTCTGGGACACTTCCGTAAGGGTAGAAGAAAGGTTCTGGGAATTCTGCTGGAATTCACCGAGGATACCGCGCATGCTTTCCGCATCCTGGAAGTACTGTTCAGAATAGCCCACGAACTGCTCGTAGTCGTTCAAGACGGTCTCATCCACATATTTAAGGATCTCTTCCGCATTTTTTGAAAGAAGGGCAACCGCTTCATTAACCAGCTGACTGATGGACTGGATGTTGTTGGCTGCGGTACGGCTGGAATCGGCAAGAGTCCTTATCTCATCGGCAACGACCGCAAAGCCTTTACCTGCTTCGCCGGCACGGGCTGCCTCGATGGAAGC
>JAEEGT010000132.1 GCA_016280465.1 Lachnospiraceae bacterium
CTGTGATGAGCCTCTGTTCAGAAAAGAAATGAAGCTTGAAAAGAAACCGGTAAGCGCACGTCTCCTCATCTGCGGCCTTGGTCTTTACGAAGCCTACATTAACGGTAAAAAAGTGGGAGACGAGTACCTTACTCCCTATTACAACGACTATAATCTCTGGCGCCAGTTCCAGACCTATGATGTTACGGATTCCCTGAAGGCAGGGGACAACTGCATCGGCGTTATGCTCGGTAACGGCTGGTACAAGGGAAGATTCGGATTCATTGACGGACTTGATAAGCTTTACGGCGATACCTGTCATATGATCTGCGAACTCAAGCTTACTTATGAAGACGGTAAGACTGAGATCATCCCTTCGGATGCAAGCTGGCTCTGTGCTCCTTCACCTATAGTAAAGAGCAGCATCTATGACGGTGAGATCTGGGATGCAAGAAAAGAGATCCGGGGCTGGAACAGACCGGGCAAAACTCCTTCGGGATTCGTGCCTGCAAAGGTTTACAAACAGGGCCGCACGGATCTTTTGGTTCCAAGGCTCAGCCTTCCCATCAAGGCAATGGATACGGTCAAGCCCGTTAAGTGCATTACCACTCCTGCGGGAGAGACTGTCATAGATTTCGGACAGGAATTTTCGGGATGGGTAGAGTTTACCTGCCATGAGCCCGCAGGGCAGGAGATCTTCTTCCAATTCGGTGAAATTCTCCAGGACGGCAATTTCTACAATGACAATCTGCGAAGCGCAAAGCAGGAATATAAGTACATTTCCGCAGGCCCAGGTGCAAAGGTCCGCCCTCACTTTACTTTCTACGGATTCCGCTATATGAAGATTGAGGGGATCAAGAACGGAAGCCTTAAGGACTTTAAGGGCGTTGTTCTTTATTCTGAAATGGAGGACACGGGCCGCATCGAAACTTCCGACAAGAGGGTTAACCGCCTCTTCCTTAATGCTTATTGGGGTCAGAGAGGTAACTTCCTTGATATTCCCACCGACTGTCCTCAAAGAGATGAGCGCATGGGATGGACAGGAGATGCCCAGGTATTCTCACAGACAGCTTCCTTTAACATGTATACCCCTGCTTTTTACGATAAATTCATGTATGAGACCCTTTTGATACAGCGGGAGTATGATGGCGTTGTGCCTCACGTGGTCCCGGATATCCTCGGACAGATCGGCAGGATCACGTCAAAGAACAGAAAAAGAAGAAATCATCCTGCCATGAAGCCTGAAGGCGCATGCGCATGGAGTGATGCGGGAACCGTTATCCCCTGGACAGTATACAGGACCTTCGGCGATAAGCAGCTTCTTTCAAAAGAATACGAAAACATGAAGGCCTGGACCGACTCGATCCGCAGAGTGGATGTGGAAAAATGCGGCGGAAGATACCTCTGGGCAGCGGGATTTCATTACGGGGACTGGCTCGCACTTGATAACTACCACAAGGGAAGTTCTTTTGGCGCAACGGACAATTTCTTTGTAGCTACCGCATATTATTACTATTCCGCAAGCCTTACCGCCAAGGCGGCAGCAGTCCTTGGCAAAAAGAAAGACGAAAAGTACTATTCGGACCTTGCATCCAATATAAAAGAAGCCTTTATAAAGGAGTACTACACAAGCACCGGAAGACTTGCCGTTGATACTCAGACCGCATACGTGCTTGTGCTCTGGCTGGGCCTTGTACCTGAGGAGTTTAAGAAACGTCAGGTCGACAGGCTTGTAGAGAAGATAAAAGAAGAGAATAACCATCTTACCACAGGCTTTGTGGGGACCCCCGTTCTTTGTCCCGTGCTTTCGGAAAACGGTCATGCGGACCTTGCGTACACCCTTCTTTTGAATGAAGACTTCCCGAGCTGGCTTTACGAAGTCAACATGGGAGCGACCACCATCTGGGAACGCTGGAATTCGGTGCTTCCGGACGGTCACATAAGCGATACCGGCATGAACAGCTTAAACCACTATGCATACGGTTCGGTGGTTGAGTGGATGTATCGTTATATGTGCGGTATAAATGCCTGCGAAGATGCTCCCGGCTTTGAACGATTTCTGATCCGTCCATTTACGGACAAGAGATTTAGGCATGCAAAGGCTTCCTTCGAATCACCCAAGGGACTTATCGAAAGCTCCTGGGAAAAGAAAGGAAACGGATATCTCTTTATGGTAACCGTACCCTTTGATACGGAAGCTGACTTTGAGTTTACCGCGGACGCATCAAAAGTCACTGTCAACGGAAAAGCTCACAAGGCATGCAAGACAGGCGACAGGATCCATATGACAAAGGGTACTTACGAAATTCTTTGTGAGTAGCGGTGAAGTGCTCGGTGATCAGCCGGGGAAGTACTCTGTGATTAGATCGGAGCATTGCAAATGGAAATAACATTTCTTGGAACAGGCGGCGCCGACTGGCCGAATGAACCCTCAAAAGGCTTCTTTCGCCATCACGCCTCCATCCTTGTAAACGGGAAGATCCTTGTGGATCCCGGTCCCGGAATATTTGAATATGCAAACAGCCTGCCCGGAGTGGATCTTTCCGGGCTTTCGGCGGTCTTTCTTACCCACACTCACCCGGACCACTGGAGCAAAGAGACCCTTGAATCGCTGGTTTCTAAGGCAAAGGGGCCGATCACCCTTTATTTTCATGCGGGGGCTCGCCCGAATCTTTGCATCGGTCCCACAAAGAAGCTTATCCTTAAGCCCCTTCGCAGGGGACAGACCGTGACTGTGGAAGGAACATCCTGGCTTAACCTTGAAGCAAATCACATATGCAATCACGGCGAAAGGGGCAGCCACTATATTGTATCAGACGGAAACAGCAC
>JAEEGT010000133.1 GCA_016280465.1 Lachnospiraceae bacterium
GAGACCGTTAAGGGTCAGTCCGCTGTTACCGTAACGGGTTATGTTACGACTTCTGCGGGACAGAAATGGTACAGAGTCACCTATTCTTCCAATTCCAAGGAGGTAACGGGTTTCATCCGCTCCGATTATGTTAAATTAAACGGAGAGCTGGTGGACAAGTCCGCAGAGCCCGAACCCGAACCCTTGCCCGAACCCGAGCCGGAGCCTGAACCCGAGCCCGAACCCGAACCTGTTTACAAAGATTACGAAGCAGTATATTCAGCCGAAGAGGATGCCTGGTATTTAAACAACTATGTTGAAGGTACCCACTTAAAGGTCCAGGATCTTTACGATGCCAAGGCTAACCTTGAGAAAGTCCAGAAGGACAGCAAGGCAGCGCTGAAAAAGAAAAACACCGTTATCGTGATACTTATCATCATCATCGTTCTTTTACTCGGAGCAGGCGCTTATGCCTTCCTTCGCTTCAGAAGCTGGTACTTCGGCTATGACGATGATACGGAAGAAAGCGTTACAAAGCGTGCTTCTTCCGGAACTTCCGGAGATTCAAGAGTTTATTCCGGCACCAGACCCACTTCCCAGGCTCAGGGAACAAAGCCCCAGAGTCAGAGACCCGTGAGCAGCGGAGTTAAGACACAGACCGTTGGCGCCACCACGACACAGGCAGGAACTACCGTTAATCCCGCAGCGGGAGCAAATTCCATGATCCCCGAAGGAAGCGTTCGCCTTCCCGACGGACGTATCCAGCTTCCCGACGGCACCATCAAAAGAGCAGTTGTTGGAGTTAAGCTTCCCGACGGCAGCATCAAGCTTCCCGACGGACGTATCCGCAAGCCTGACGGGACCATCATCAAACCCGCATCGGAGGATACCGACACCATACTTGCCCGTACCGGAACCTCCAGTCATTCCGTAAGGGAAGTAAAGAGTTCTAACAGCTTAAACGATGATGACGATATGGAATTCGGATTCCTTAAGTTTGACGGAAACAAATAGATTTATGCTTTCTTGACTTTAATGAGGGCTTGTTATACACTGTGTATAACAAGCCCTTTTCTGCGCAGACCCTACGAGGTAACAGCATGATAATCGAAATAGATTTTAACAGCGACGAAGCCATTTACAGGCAGCTTCGCAATCAGATCATATTAAGGATCGCCACCAATGTGTTCAAGGACGGGGATTCCCTTCCCAGTGTCAGGAGTCTTGCGGACACCCTGGGAGTGAACATGCACACCGTCAACAAGGCCTATGCGGTATTAAAACAGGAAGGCTACATCAAGCTGGACCGCAGGCACGGAGCCGTCATAGCAGTGGACTATGACAGGCGTGAAGCCATCAACGAAGTACGGGACGATCTTCTGGTCACACTGGCCAAGGCAAGCTGTAAGGGCCTGTCCAGGGATGACATCCACAACCTTATCGACGAAATATACAATAACTACGGGGGTAATTAATAATGCGACTTCCATTTACCGAAAGCGCAAGAGAAGCGCTTGATCTTGCCGGCAGGATCTCAAAGAGCTTAAATCACTACTACATAGGTTCCGAGCATATCCTGGTGGCACTTATTAAAGAACCCAACGGCCTGGCGGGTGAGATACTTCGCCATAACCAGATCACCGAAGAGGGTGTTTACGAGCTGATACATGACCTTATCGTCAATGCAAGGGGCACCATGCTAAGAGAGCGGGCCGGACTTACGCCCAAGACCGAGCGGCTCCTTGACGATGCAAGCATGTATGCCGAGAAATACGGATCTTCCACCGTGGGAACGGAGCATATTCTCCTTGCCATCCTCAAAGACGGAGCAAATTCCGCCTGTCAGATCCTTCTTGCCATGCGCAAGAGCCTTGAAGAGATGGCGGCCCAGCTCCTTACCGCCATGGGAGTGGAACAGTCTGCTATTAAAGATGAGATCCGTAAGAGCGCCAAGAAGAACAAACCCGGGATCCTGGAATCCCATTCCAAGGACATTACCAAACTTGCCGCAGACGGGAAACTGGACCCTGTCATCGGCAGGAACGATGAGATAAACCGTATCATGCAGATACTGTCCCGCAGGACCAAGAACAATCCCTGTCTTGTGGGTGAACCCGGCGTTGGTAAGACCGCCATTGTGGAGGGTCTGGCCCTTCGTATAGTTGCAGGCGATGTGCCCGAGACCATTAAAGACAAGAAAATATTGAGTCTGGATCTTTCCAGCATGGTGGCAGGAACCAAGTACCGCGGCGAGTTTGAAGAGCGTATGAAGCGCCTCCTTGAGGAAACTGCAGGAAACAAGGATCTCATTCTTTTTGTAGATGAGCTCCATACCCTTATCGGTGCCGGCGGTTCCGAGGGCTCCATGGATGCCGCAAATATCTTAAAGCCCGCCCTTTCCAGGGGTGAGATACAGATAATCGGTGCCACCACCATGGCTGAGTACCGTAAATATGTGGAGAAGGATGCCGCTTTGGAGCGCAGGTTCCAGCCCGTGGATGTGGCAGAACCCGATGAAGAGGAATCCATCCGTATCTTAAACGGTATCGCCGTGAAATTTGAGGAGCATCACAGGGTAAAATACACTCCCGAAGCTTTGGAGGCCGCTGTGCGTCTTTCTTCAAGATACATTAACGACCGGCACCTTCCCGACAAGGCCATTGACCTTATCGACGAGGCAGGAGCATTAGTGCGCCTTAACAGCCTCAAACATTCCGACAAGACGGAGCCCCTTAAAGAGGAGATCAAGAAGATCGACCTTATGGTGGCCCGCAGCGTGAAGATAGAAGCCTATACCCAGGCCATCGAGCTTCGCAACAAACAGAAGGAACTCATCAAGAAACTTAACCGCCTTGAAGCCAAGGACCGTGATTTCAGGGAGAAAAACATCTGCACGGTGGATGAGAACCACATTGCTGATGTGGTGGCCGTATGGACCAAGGTTCCCGTCAAGAAACTTACGGAAAAAGAAAGCGACAGGCTCCTTAAACTCGAATCCATCCTTCACAAGCGTGTCATAGGTCAGGAGGATGCGGTTGTTAAGATCTCAAAGGCCATGCGCAGACAGAGGGTTGGACTTCAGGATCCCAACCGTCCCATCGGTTCCTTCCTGTTCCTGGGCCCCACAGGTGTGGGTAAGACGGAACTTTCCAAAGCGTTGGCGGAAGCCATGTTCGGCTCCGAAAATGCCCTTATAAGAGTCGATATGTCCGAGTATATGGAGAGCCATTCAGTCTCCAAGATGATAGGTTCACCTCCCGGATATGTGGGCTTCGATGATGGCGGACAGCTTTCGGAGAAGGTACGCAGAAATCCTTATTCTGTTGTGCTTTTTGATGAGATCGAGAAGGCTCACCCCGATGTGTTCAATATCCTTCTTCAGGTGCTGGATGACGGTCATATAACCGATTCCAAGGGCCGCAAGGTGAACTTTAAGAACACCATCATCATCATGACCAGTAATGCCGGAGCTTCAAGGATCGTGGATCCCAAGAACCTTGGATTCTCCGCCAAGACCGATGAGAAGAAAGACTACGATTCCATGCGCGGTCAGGTAATGGACGAGGTCAAGAGGATCTTTAAGCCCGAGTTTATCAACCGTATCGACGATATCGTGGTATTCAGATCCTTAAACAAAAAGGACATGGGAGAGATCTGCACTCTTATTTCCGATGTGCTTGTTAAGAGATGCAAGGAGCAGATGGACATTAGTCTTACCATCGCCCCTTCTTTAAAGAAATATATCGTGGACAAATACACCGATGTCAAGATGGGCGCCCGTCCCATCAAGCGTGCGGTTCAGTCCGAGATAGAAGACAAGCTTTCCGAGGAGATCCTCAGGAAGAACATCATCCCCGGCGACAAAGTCACAGCCCGCAGGGTCAAGGACGAAACAGTCTTTGAGTGCAGAAACAGGGCTGACAAGGCAGAAAAAGGAAAGAAAAAATAATGAAGAACATGGTTTATTTCTGCCAGAACTGCGGCTATGAATCCTCCAAATGGATGGGTCAGTGCCCAGGGTGCAGGGAATGGAATACCTTCGCCGAAGAACCGGTGGCAAAGAAGAGCACCAAGTCTTCCGTAGCCGGATTCCCCGGCAGGACCGGTCACGCCAAAGCCACATTGTTAAAGGATGTGGATTCAGCCACAGAGGAGCGCATATCCTCGGGGATCCCCGAGTTTGACAGAGTCCTTGGGGGCGGCATCGTCAAGGGAGCCCTTATGCTCATCGGCGGTGACCCCGGTATTGGTAAATCCACCCTTCTTTTGCAGGTTACCAATAATCTTGCAAAATCGGGGAAGAAGGTCCTGTATGTATCGGGCGAGGAATCCCTTCGCCAGATCAAGATGCGTAGTGAGAGACTGGGCAGTGATTTCACCGATGTATCGGTGCTTTGTGAAACAAATCTTTCCGACATTACGGAATGTATTGCCGCCGAGAAACCGGAGATCGTTATCATCGACTCCATACAGACCATGTACAGGGAGGATATTTCCTCAGCTCCCGGCAGCGTGAGCCAGGTAAGGGAAGCAACCTCCATACTCATGCAGACCGCCAAACAGCAGGAGATATCCATCTTTATTGTGGGTCATGTGACCAAGGAAGGCGCTGTGGCAGGTCCCAGAGTTTTAGAGCACATGGTTGATACGGTGCTTTATTTCGAGGGCGACAGACATGCCTCCTACAGGATCTTACGCGGCGTAAAGAACAGATTCGGCTCCACCGATGAGATCGGTGTTTTCGAGATGCGGAGCGAAGGCCTCAAGGAGGTTCCCAACCCGTCGGAATTCATGTTAAACGGCAGAGCGGAGAACTCCAGCGGTTCCGTCATTTCCTGCTCCATGGAAGGAACCCGTCCCGTGATGCTTGAGATCCAGGCTCTTGTCTGCAACAGTAACTTCGGTATTCCCCGCAGACAGACCACGGGCATGGACTTTAACAGAGTCAATCTCTTAATGGCTGTGGTAGAAAAGCGCGGAGGCCTCCAGATTGGCAATCAGGATGCTTACGTGAACATAGCGGGCGGCATCAAGGTATCTGAGCCTGCACTTGATCTTGCGGCTGTTATGGCCCTTATTTCAAGCTTCAGAAACAAGGCCGTGGATCCAAAGACAGTAATATTCGGTGAGGTAGGCTTGAGCGGTGAGATCCGTGCCGTGAATCAGGCAGAGCAGAGAGTATTGGAAGCCAAAAAGCTTGGCTTTAAGACGGTGATCCTTCCCAAGGCTAACCTCAATGACAACTTAAAGAAGATAACCGGTATCGAGCTGGTGGGTGTTTCCGACATCCGCGAGGCCATGCAGATACCGATGGGATAATCGTCCTTGAGAGAAACGAGAGGACACAGCCCCCGCCGCTGCGAAGCAGCATCTAATGCGGGGGTATCCTATTTTGAGCATAAAAAATGCGGGGGTATCCTTTTGTGAGCATAAAAATAGCAGGGGCAGTAGGAATCGAACCCACATCGATGGTTTTGGAGACCACTGTTCTACCTTTGAACTATGCCCCTGTACTCGGTTTCAAACCGACAAGAAGGATTATATCACAGAGACTTTTGGCAGGCAAGAAGTTTTTTCTTTTATTTCTATACAACGCAAAAACCTCAGGCATAACCTGAGGCTTTTGGTGTGTAAAAAGGGGAATTTTCTCGGAATATTTGGCTTTCGCCAAATCCATTATCAATATACCTTTTTATAGAGAGACGCTCTATAAGGATATTGACCGTGGATAACACTAAATCACTCAAAGCGTACCTTCGATAAAGGCACGGTTCACAGTGACCTCTGCAGGGACTTCCTGACCGCTGCTCTTGATCTTTGTAATGACATTGTCGATATGATGGAGCTTCTGCTGTGTCTTGACCTCGTAGTGCTCGATAAATTCCTTGAAGAGAGGGTTCTTGGAAACCTGTTCTCTCAAAGAAGCGGGGAAAGGACAGTAGGTGCACATTATCCCACGGGCGATCTTGTTAAGTCTGGGAGAACCGGTACCCTCGAAGAGTACCCATACGATATAGTCTCGCACGAACATTTCCTTGTAGGAGTTCTTTGCTTTGACAAGGCTGTTCTTAATCTTTTCCTTGGCCTCGGCGGACAGCTCGTTGTTCTTACGATAGAACTGAACGTAGTCGCAGTATTCGCTGGTAAGTGAAGGGTCTGAAAGGTCGTTCCATCTGGCACCCTGTATTCTCTTGCACATTTCCCAGCGGTATTCGCCCACAAGCCTTGTAAAGGTGGTATTTAAGTCTTCCATGTGGAAGGCGGAGATCATAAATCTTGCAGGGGTCGTACGCTTGCGGCCTTCGATCTCCTGCCACATGACACCGCGGGTTCCCACATTGGGGAAGAGTATCACATCAGGAGTGATGCGCACGTTGATAAGTTCCTTGGGAATGCCGCATTTCTCGTTGACATATACGGTCTCTCTGTAAAAAGCACCGTAGTCCGTTTTTTCAAGTTTTGCTATGGTCTCGGTGATGCTGTTAACATCCACTATGCAGGACTGCAGGGGCTTAATGACGTTGTGTTCGCTGAACACGGGGCAGAAGATACTGAGTCTTGCATAAGTGACCTTATTGACAAGCGGGAACATGTTGTTAAGCTCGAAGAGTATTCTCTGGGTAGGATCGGCGGCCATGCTGGTCTCTGCGGCGGCATCGATCTCGCCCTTGATCTTCTGTTCGTGCAGGTATGAAAGGAAATCCGTGTCAAATTCGTTACGGCTGGGATCCTTTTCTTTGCGGTAAATGGCAAGGAGCCATTCGTAGGCGGTGTACACGCCCTTTTCGGAATCGCCTCTGAAATCTTCGGCAATGCTGTAAAGGTAGTTTGCATTTTCGGGTCCCGCCAGTTCTTCATCCACATAGCCGAAGTTGAAGAACATCTTGACGATGGTAGGGATACTGTAGCTTCTGATGCTGACCTGAAAGGCTTCGCAGTAGATCTGATAGAAGAGCTTTGTGATCTCGTTACGGAGTTTTCTTGCGGCATCATCCGTGGATGCTTTGTCCGACAGGCGCTTGTATTTTGAGATAAGGTTTCTGAATTCATCGGAAACGGCGCTGTCGACACCGGAGAACTCAAGAATGGTATCCAGTGAATTGGCAAGGTCCGCGTTGCTTCCGGTTTCGGCGGAAGCCGCAACCGTTGCCTTAACACTGGCCTTGGTGGTAACTTCGTTGAGACGCTCGTTGATAAGGGCATCATTAACCACATGCTTGTCCCTTACATAGGCGGCGATCTCATTGAGGATATTAAGAGTCTTGGCCGAATCCTCGCTGTCATGGTTTAAGCGGGCATAGAGAGAAAGAAACAGGTCGAAAAGATCCAGTCTGCTTTCCTGGATAAAGGTGGCGATATTTTCACGTATGTAATCGGACATGTTCTCGCATACGGAAAAAGCAGAGTGGATGTCAATGCTGGCCTGGTTTAAAAATCCGTTAATGTATCCGGGCTTTGCGGAAAGGGCAGTCTTTAATTCGGGGGAGAAATCCTTCATGGATACATAGTAGGGAAGTATCCAGGAGTTAACATCGTCCTCCAGGGTAAGTTCAGCCAGAGTGTCAAACTGGGGAAGGGATCTGGCGCTTATGCTGTTGTGGGCGCAAAGATCCACATAGTCGCTGTAAAGCCTGGTGATCTCCTTGTATATCCCGTCACAGGCCTCTTTGGACTTGGCATATATGGCCATGATGGAGAATACCTGATTGATCATGGAGGTATACATCATCCTTGCCGTGTCGGGATTTGATTTGATAATGGCCGGTATGGAGTTTTTGGACTTAATGGGAAAAGAAACAAAGGAAGACTTTTCGAGGGTGGTATAAGTAAAGAAATGGGAATCGAAGGCTACATCGCACAGCCCCACCACGTCGCCCTTCTTAAGAATGATCTCGCCGCCGGGAAACTGAGCGCGAACGCTGCCTGCGACGATAATGTGGATTGCATCAAGGGCCTGGCCCTCGGAGCATATTATCTTATCTCCGGAAACTTCTGTAGCTGCCATGTAATCCTCCCAATATATTGTTGTGCAAAAATATAACACGATGGTACTCTATATTCTATCATATCCGCAAAAATCTTCAAGAATATAAAGGGTTTTGTGGTTGTCTTTTCTGTAAAGTATGATAAAATATGAGACATCGGAATGTGTAGAAGCAGATTAAGGAACGGTCATGAAAGAAGTTAAACTTGGCGAATACAGAGAAGATGTAGAAAAGCTCCTTAAATATTTGCCCTGGCTCGAACAGAAGGCAGGCAACAATGTTTCCCGGATCTATGATGAGGACGGGCTCTCCGGCTCCACCATAAGTTTCCCGGTTTACGACTCCACCCTTATGAACTTTATCAACGAGGCAACTGCTTCCGGTCTTATGGACGATAACTATCACTATGCTTATTCCCGCAACTCTATTCACAATGTTGAGGATGAGAAGGCTGCGATCGAGCGCGCCACAGTTGCGGACAGTGAAGTCCTTACCGGAATCTTGAGCAGATATGTGCTCGGAGGCCGCACCAAGGGTACACTTTGGTCGGAGGGTGTTTCCGAAGGAATCTTTCTTCTTATTCTGAAGAAGATGAAAAAGCTCCTTGAAATATGGGATGCTCCGTTAGCATAAAGGGACAGGGGAGATTTAATGAGCGACAAAGCAGCCAAGAAACGGCAATTTATTCTTGATACGGCTAAGACTGTTTTTGCTGAAAAAGGTTTTAAAAGCGTCACCATGAAAGATATCGTGGAGGCATGCGAGATCAGTCGCGGCGGTCTGTATATCTATTTTGACAGTACCGAAGCTATTTTTTCGGAAATTCTCAGAGATGAAGCAGCCAAACAATCATGGAATTTGGCAGGCGGGTCTGCAGGTGACAGGCTGGCTTTCTTTTTGAACGAGCAAAAGAAAAGCATCCTTTCTTCCGATAAGGGTCTGTCAGTGGCTCTTTATGAGTATATGTTCTATAAGCACGAGGGAAATCTTTCCTGTGACGATATCAATGATGCGTTTAAGGCGGGCGTGGCCGCAGTTGAGGCCATAGTTAAAGAAGGTGTGGATTCCGGTGAGTTTTATGCCGATGACATCCACAGTGCCGCTTTAAATATAGTTTATCTGCTGGAGGGGCTCAGACTGGCGGCAGGTACCGTTGGAGTGTCCGAAAGGGACATTGACGGTCAGCTGGTTTATATTTTGGGCGGCCTCATAGCTGAAGAGTAAAGTTCAGAGGCCAAACGGCCTCTGTTTTCTTATGCACATTTTATTATAAAGGAGTTTCAAATGAGTTTAGTTCGACGCATTTACGTTGAAAAGAAAGAGCCCTATGGGGTGAAAGCCAAAGAATTAAAGGAGGAGATCGCGGGATTTTTGAACATCGCGGGTGTTTCCGGCGTCAGAGTACTGATCAGATACGACGTTGAGAATATATCCGACGAGGTTTTTGACAAGGCGGTCCACACCATCTTTTCCGAGCCTCCCGTTGATGATGTTTATCTCGAGGATTTTAACAGGAATGCCGGTGACAGGGTTTTCGGAGTCGAGTTCCTTCCCGGACAGTTTGACCAGAGAGCGGATTCTGCGGTTCAGTGCATCAGATTCCTCAAGGAGGATGAAAACCCCGTTATAAAGACTGCGGTCACCTATGTGATCTCCGGTAACATTACCGATGCCGAATTCGACCGTATCAAGGCTCACTGCATCAATCCCGTTGATTCCAGAGAGACCGGCCTTCTTAAACCCGAGACTCTTATCACCGTATTTGATGAGCCTGCCGATGTTAAGATCTTTGACGGCTTTAAGGATATGGCCGAGGATGAACTTAAGGAGCTTTACAAGTCCCTTGGCCTTGCCATGACCTTTAAGGACTTCCTTCACATACAGAATTACTTTAAGAACGAAGAAAACAGAGATCCTTCCATGACCGAGATAAGGGTTCTTGATACTTACTGGTCGGATCACTGCAGACATACCACTTTCTCCACGGAGCTTAAGAACATTACCTTCGAAGACGGCTATTTCAGGACTCCCATTGAGACCTCTTATCAGAGCTATCTTGATACCAGAGCCGAGATCTTTAAGGACAGACCGGATAAGTTCGTATGTCTCATGGATCTTGCGCTTATGGCTATGCGTAAGTTAAGAGCCGACGGCAAGCTTACGGACATGGAAGAATCCGATGAGATCAATGCCTGCTCCATCGTGGTTCCCGTGGAAGTAAACGGAAATACCGAGGAGTGGCTTGTATCCTTTAAGAATGAAACTCACAACCATCCTACCGAAATAGAGCCCTTCGGTGGTGCCGCTACCTGTCTCGGCGGCGCCATCAGAGATCCGCTTTCGGGAAGATCCTATGTATAGCAGGCAATGCGCGTGACCGGTGGTGCGGATCACACGGTACCCGTGACCGAAACCCTTAAGGGCAAGCTTCCCCAGAAGAAGCTTGTTAAGGGCGCAGCTTCCGGATATTCTTCCTACGGTAACCAGATCGGACTTGCCACAGGTTATGTCAAAGAGATCTATCATCCCGATTATGTGGCCAAAAGAATGGAGATCGGTGCCGTAATGGGTGCAGCACCCAGAAGCAACGTTATCCGTGAGACCTCGGATCCCGGCGATATAATCATTCTTCTTGGCGGAAGAACGGGTCGTGACGGCTGCGGCGGTGCCACCGGTTCCTCCAAGGTTCATACGGAAAGCTCCATTGAGACCTGCGGAGCTGAAGTTCAAAAGGGTAATGCGCCTACAGAGCGTAAGATACAGCGTCTTTTCAGACGAAGCGAAGTGACCAGGCTTATCAGAAAGTGTAACGACTTCGGTGCCGGCGGTGTGTCCGTTGCCATCGGAGAACTGGCAGATGGCCTGAGAGTTAATCTTGACCTTGTGCCCAAGAAATACGAAGGCCTTGACGGAACCGAACTTGCCATTTCCGAATCCCAGGAAAGAATGGCTGTTGTGGTAGCTCCTTCCGATGCCGACAAATTCCTTGAATATGCAGCCGAAGAAAACCTTGAAGCTGTCAAGGTGGCTGTTGTTACCGAGGAAAAGAGACTGGTCCTTACCTGGAGAGGCAAGGAGATCGTTAACTTAAGCAGAGCCTTCCTTGATACCAACGGTGCTCATCAGGAGACCAACGTGGTTGTCAACATGCCCAAGGAAGAAGACAACTTCTTTGCAAAGATCGCCATCCCCGCAGTAGGTGAAGCTGTGGAAGCGGATGATGCGGCCGGCGCTTTAAAGACCACCCTTTCCAATCTTAACGAGTGCTCTCAGAAGGGCCTTGTGGAGATGTTTGACTCCTCCATCGGTGCGGGCAGCGTTCTTATGCCTTACGGCGGTGTCAAGCAGCTTACCGAGACACAGACAATGGTTGCAAAGCTTCCGGTGCTTGAGGGCACAAGCGATACAGTGACCATGATGAGCTACGGCTTCGATCCTTTCCTTTCTTCCTGGTCACCCTACCATGGTGCGGTATATGCGGTGCTTTCTTCCATGTCAAAGATCGTTGCTTCCGGCGGCGATCCCGAGAAGATCCACTTTACCTTCCAGGAATACTTCAGACGTATGACCGAAGATCCCGCAAGATGGAGCCAGCCCTTTGCTGCACTTCTCGGCGCTTACGACGCACAGATCGGCTTCGGTCTTGCTTCCATAGGCGGCAAGGACTCCATGTCCGGAACTTTCAACAATATTGACGTGCCTCCCACATTGGTTTCTTTTGCCGTGGATGTGGCTAAGGAAAAGAATATCGTAACTCCCGAGTTAAAGAGTGCGGGAGATATACTTTACTACCTTCCCATTGACAGGGATGAGTACGAGATGCCTCTTTACGAGAGCGTTATGGACATGTTTAAGCATGTTTACAAGATGGCGTCCACCGGCTGGATCAAAGCGGCATATTCCGCAGATTCAAACGGTGTTGCCGTAGCTACCGCAAAGATGGCCTTCGGTAACGGCCTCGGAGTTAAGTTCGACGAAGAACTTGAGACCGAAGCGCTTTTCGAGAATGCTCTGGGCGGTATCATCATAGAGGTACCCGCAGGCACGGCTCTCGATCCCGAACTTGATTTTGTCAGACTGGGTAAGGTTACCGACGATGGTAACTTCACCTTTAAGAACGGAGTACTTGGCGGAGCGGTGGCTCTTAAGGCCTGGGAAGCTCCTCTTGAGAAGGTATTCCCCACCAAAGCAGTTAAGGATACCACACCTCTCAAGGATGAGCTTTACAAGGGCGGAGAGATCTACGTATGCAAGAATAAAGTGGCACGCCCCAGAGTATTTATCCCCGTATTCCCCGGTACAAACTGCGAATACGACAGCGCCAAAGCCTTTGAAAGGGCAGGTGCGGACCCTGTAGTAAGAGTATTCAAGAACTTAAATGCCGACGATATCAGAGAATCCGTTGACGAGTTCTCAAAGCAGATCGCGGAAGCACAGATCATCATGTTCCCCGGCGGATTTTCCGCAGGTGATGAACCCGACGGAAGCGCCAAGTTCTTTGCCACTGCCTTCAGAAACGCAAAGATCAAGGAAGAAGTCACAAAGCTTTTAAGCGAGCGCGACGGTCTTGCACTTGGTATCTGTAACGGTTTCCAGGCTCTTATCAAGCTTGGACTTGTACCCGGCGGTGAGATATCCGACCAGACTTCGGATTCACCCACACTTACCTTTAACACCATCAACCGTCACATATCCAAGATGGCTTATATCAAGGTTGTATCCGATAAGTCTCCCTGGCTTAAGAATGCGGAGCTTGGCAAGGTTTACGTTAACCCTGCATCCCATGGCGAAGGCAGATTCGTTGCAAACAAAGAGTGGCTCGAAAAGCTCTTTAAGAACGGACAGGTTGCCACCAGATACTGCGATCCCGAGGGTAACATCTCCATGGACGAGGAATTCAACATCAACGGTTCCTATGAAGCCATAGAGGGAATCACTTCCTTTGACGGCAGATGCTACGGTAAGATGGCGCATTCGGAGCGTCGCGGCAGAAGCGTGGCCATAAACATTTACGGCGAACAGGATCTTAAACTGTTTGAATCCGGTGTGGAATATTTCAGATAATGAATTCAAAGAATTATGCAAAACTCATGGATGAGGAGCTTGGCAAGGCCGAAACCGGGGAAAAGACCCTTGTGCTTCATGCCTGCTGTGCTCCCTGTTCCAGTCATTGTCTTACGGTTTTGCAGGACAAGATAAAGATCAAAGTTTATTACTACAATCCAAATATTACGGACAGGACCGAGTTTGACAAGCGTTCCGCAGAGCTTGAGCGTCTGGTGGAGATATTATCCGCCGAGTATCCCGGAGCTTCCATCGAATTTGTGGGAAGCGATCATGATCCGGAAAGCTTTTTAGAGATCGCCAAAGGCCTTGAAAATGAACCCGAAGGCGGCAAGAGGTGCGAAAAATGCTTTGAGCTTCGGCTGAGAGCGGCGGCAAAGCTTGCAAAGAGAGAAGGAGCGGATTATTTTACCACCACTCTTACCATCAGCCCCCTCAAGGATGCAAAGCTCATCAATGAGATCGGTGAGCGTATCGCCGCCGAAGAGGGGATTGCCTTTCTTCCTTCGGATTTCAAAAAGAAAGAGGGCTACAAACATTCGGTGGAATTGTCCCATAAATACGGACTGTACAGACAGGATTACTGCGGTTGTGCTTTTTCCAAGGCAGAATCCCTGAAAAGAAAGGAAATACATGAAGAAAATACTTGAATTGATCTCCGAAGAGGTCATGAAGGCCTTTAAGGATGCAGGATACGACGAGGCTGCGGGCAAGGTAAATGTTTCAAACCGTCCCGACCTTTGCGAATATCAGTGCAACGGTGCAATGGCGCTTGCAAAGCAGCTTAAGTGTGCACCCATTCAGATCGCAACTGCTGTTGTGGAGAAACTTTCAGGCAGCAGTACTTTTTCCAAAGCCGAGGCTGTAATGCCCGGTTTTATCAACTTAAATGTCAGCGGTGAGTTTCTTTCGGATTATGTTGCAAAGATGTCGGAAAGCGACAAATTCGGTCTTGAAGCTCCCGATAAGCCTTTAAAGATCGTTATAGACTACGGCGGACCCAACGTTGCCAAGGCTCTTCACGTGGGACATCTTCGTTCCGCCATCATAGGTGAGAGCGTAAAAAGAATCTGTCTTTACATGGGTCATGACACCATCGGTGATATCCATATGGGAGACTGGGGTCTGCCCATGGGTCTTGTTATGACGGAGTTAAAAGAAAGACAGCCTGATCTTCCCTATTTTGACGAATCCTACACGGGTGAATATCCTTCGGAAGCTCCCTTTACGGTTTCTGAACTTGAGGAGATCTATCCCACGGCTTCAGGAAAGAGCAAACAGGACGAAGCCTACAAGGCAGCTGCTATGGAAGCCACCTTTAAGCTCCAGAACGGTGTGAGAGGGTACCGTGCTCTTTGGAACAAGATCATCGAGGTTTCGGTTACGGACCTTAAAAAGAACTATGACAATCTTAATGTACATTTCGATCTTTGGAACGGTGAAAGCTCCGTTCACGATCTTATTCCCGGAATGGTACAGAAGATGAAAGACGACGGCTTTGCTTATTTAAGCGAAGGCGCTTTGGTGGTTGATGTCAAAGAAGAGACAGACACCAAGGAAGTTCCTCCCTGCATGCTCCTTAAATCCGACGGAGCCGCAAAGTACGACACTACCGACCTAGCCACCATTCTCGACAGAATGGATAAATATAACCCCGATAAGATCATCTATCTTACGGACAAGAGACAGGAACTTTACTTTACACAGATCTTCCGTTGCGCAAGAAAGACCGGTCTTGTAAAGCCGGAGACCGAACTTGTGCATATCGGCTTCGGCACCATGAACGGCAAGGACGGAAAGCCCTTCAAGACCCGTGACGGCGGCGTTATGAGGCTTGAATTCCTGGTTCGTGATGTATTTGAGGAAATGCTCAAAAAGATCAAAGACAATAAGGATATCGGTGAAGCGGAAGCTGAGAGTACCGCAAAGATCGTTGGTCTTTCCGCTCTTAAATACGGCGATCTTTCCAATCAGCCCTCCAAGGACTATATCTTTGACATGGACAAGTTTACTTCCTTCGAAGGAAACACCGGTCCTTACGTGCTTTATACCATAGTCAGGATCAAGTCCATCCTTGATAAATTTGCGGCTCAGGGCGGAAACATAACTTCCTGCCGCATCGCTGCACCCGTTAATGAGTCTGAGAAGAACCTGATGAAGGCACTGTCTTTCTTTTCCCAGACTGTTGAATCGGCCTTTAACGAGCTTGCTCCCAACAGGATCTGTGCATTTATCTACGATCTTTCCAATGCGCTCAATTCCTTCTACCATGAGACCAAGATCTTAACGGAGACCGATGAAGCAAAGAAAGCAGGCTTTATCGCTCTTATCGATCTCACCAAGCGTGTGCTGGAGACTTCCATCGATCTTCTTGGATTCTCGGCACCTGAGAGGATGTAATGAGAGTAGGTCACGGATACGACGTTCACCGCTTTGCGGAGGACAGAAAACTTATAATAGGCGGCGTGGATATCCCTTATGAGAAGGGGCTTCTCGGTCATTCCGATGCGGATGTCCTGACTCATGCCGTAATGGATGCGCTCCTTGGGGCAGCGGCTCTTGGGGATATCGGGCTTCACTTCCCCGATAGCGATCCCGCCTACAAGGGAGCGGACAGTATTGAACTTCTCACACGTGTGGGAGATCTGCTGGAAGAAAAGCTTTACTATGTTGAGAACATAGATGCCACCATAATTGCCCAGGCTCCCAAGATGCGCCCCCATATCGACGAAATGAGGGCAAACATAGCCCACGCTCTTAAGATCGACGTTGACAGGGTCAATGTAAAAGCAACCACGGAAGAGGGCCTCGGGTTCACCGGAGCCAAAGAAGGCATAGCAGCTCATGCGGTTTGCCTCATCGATTCTCTCATGAGTCGTTCCGTTTCAATGCCGGGGGACTGCGGCGGATGTGCCGGCTGCCCGGGAAGACAGGAATAACGGTTCCGACTTCCATTAAAGGTTAAGGACAAAGCAGCCGAAAGGCGCATAAATACGGTAAAAATCGCCAACAGAAAAAAATATAATTTTATGCTTGATTTTCCTTCGCTCTTCTAGTATAATCTCTTCTGTTAGCGATAAAACCTCGGGGTGTGGCTCAGGTGGTAGAGCGCCACGTTAGGGACGTGGAGGCCGCAAGTTCAAGTCTTGTCACTCCGACGAAAAAAGAGACTCCATTTCAAATGGAGTCTCTTTTTTTGTCGAAATCAAAATCCGAAATCGCGGCTTAATAGTCCCGCGTGCCTTACATTTGGGGAGCGTTTTCGAGCGGCAACGCGAGAGCGACCCGAGGAGGCCGCAAGATTTGCACTTGTCACTCAAAAACGTGCTATAATATTTTCGATACAAGTGATTCTTTGAGAAGTCAATCAAAAGTATAATTGGGGGAATAAACATGAAAATTCTGGTTTTGAACGGCAGCCCGAAAAAGAAGAGTGATACATTCAGACTTACGGATGCTTTTTTAAAGGGGTTGAACAAGGATAACGAGCATGAAGTTAATATTGTAAATGTGATAGATAAAAATATATCGCCCTGCAGAGGCTGTTTTGGTTGCTGGAGCAGATCCGAGGGCCACTGTGTGATCGATGACGATCAGAACGGTATACTTGATCTTTACAGAAGCGCTGATGTGATAATCTGGAGCTTCCCGCTTTACTGTTACGGTATGCCTTCACATTTAAAGGCGGTGCTTGACCGGACCATACCGTTAGTGAAGATGAAAATGGTTCTTTTGCCGGACGGCACGGTATGCCACGAGCCGCTGGTGGATTTTTCGAGGATACATACTCTGGTCATCTGCGGCTGCGGATTTCCGAATTGGGACGGAAACTTTGACAGCATGAAACTCATGTGCAAAACGGCTTTCAGAGATCCCGAAATAGTATGCGTTCCGGAGACTCCTTTACTCAATGTCCCTGCGGC
>JAEEGT010000134.1 GCA_016280465.1 Lachnospiraceae bacterium
GTGAAGGATGAGCCCGAGGCGGGCGGAAACCCCGAAAACCTTAAGGAGGATACCCTCAAGGAGGCAGACCATGAGTAAGGAACTTTATTTCTTTGTAGCGGCGGTGGTGATGGCCCTGGTTTCTTATATTCCCAGAGCCCTGCCGGTGACTCTTTTTTCAAAACCCATAAAGTCCAGGTTTATCCGTTCTTTTCTCTATTACGTGCCCTATGCGGTGCTGGGAAGCCTTACTTTTCCCGGGATCTTTTACAGCACCGGAAGCCTCGGCGCATCCCTGTTCGGAACGGCCGCAGCCCTTATTTTAGCCTACTTTGAGCGGAGTTTGGTGCTTGTTGCGGCGGTGGCTGTTGCGGTTGCTTTTGCCGTGGGATTTGTATTATAATCCTGTTATGGGGTAACAAAATCTGATCCTATTCGGGAGGTATTTTCCAATGAAACTTCGGTTTGTGGGAGCCAATCATCAGGTTACGGGGAGCTGTCATTTTATTGAGGCCTGCGGCAAGAAATTTCTTATTGACTGCGGTATGGAACAGGGCAACATGACTTATGAAAGCAAAGGTCTTCCCTGCTCTGAGGCAGAGATCGATTTTGTTCTTCTGACCCACGCTCATGTGGATCATTCGGGTATGCTTCCATACCTGTATTCCAAAGGATTTCGAGGTAATATCTATACTACGGTGGCTACGGTCCAGCTGTGTGCCATCATGCTTCGTGACTGCGCCCATATCCAGATGCAGGAAGCAGAGTGGAAATCAAGGAAAAAGAAACGTAGCGACACCCTTTCCGATGACATCAAGCCCATCTACAACATGGAGGATGCGGACGGCACCATCAAGCGCCTTGTACCCTGTGAATACGGCTCCATGGTGGAGATCGCAGAGGGTATAACCGTTCGTTTTACCGATGTGGGACATTTGCTTGGTTCCGCCAGCATCGAAATCTTTCTTAACGAGGACGGCATTCGCAAGACCATAGTATTTTCCGGGGATATCGGTAACAAGGATCAGCCCCTTATCAAGGATCCCGCCTACACCAAGAAGGCGGACTACGTGGTCATGGAGACCACCTACGGCGACCGCCTCCATGAAAAAGCAAAAGTAAATTCCGTAGAGGATTTCGCGGCCATAATCCAGGAAACCCTGGACGGAGGCGGCAATCTGGTGATCCCTTCCTTTGCGGTGGGGCGTACCCAGGAGATCCTTTTCTTTATCAAACAGATCAAAGAGCGGGGACTGGTGAAATACCACGACTTCCCCGTATATATGGATTCACCCCTGGCGGTGGATGCCACCGAGATCTTCCAGAAGAACATAAAAGAATGCTTCGACGATGAAGCCATGGAATATATCAAGCGGGGCGACAATCCCCTTACTTTCCCGGGACTGAACCTTGCCATCTCCAGTGAAGAATCCAAAGCCATCAACTTTGATGAGGAACCCAAGGTCATCATATCCGCATCGGGCATGTGTGAAGCGGGTCGTATCAGACACCACTTAAAGCACAATCTGTGGCGCCCCGAAAGCACCATAATGTTCGTGGGATATCAGGCACAGGGAACCCTTGGACGTGCACTTTTCGAAGGAGCCGAGGAAGTTAAGCTTTTCGGTGAACCCATCAGTGTCAGGGCCGCCATCACCTCCCTTCCGGGCCTTTCCGGCCATGCGGATCGTGACGGTCTTGCCGAATGGCTTTCAAACTTTGAAGAAAAGCCCCAAAAGGTATTTATGGTCCATGGTGACGATATGTCCTGCATGGCCTTTACGGAGTATGTAAACCGTGAGATGAAAATCCCCGCCTATGCACCTTTCTCGGGTACCGTGGTGGATCTTGCCACCGGTGAGATCATAGAGGAGGCTGCACCCGAAAAGAGAAAGCCCAGGATCACATCCATTTCCGATGCTTTTGCACGACTCCTGGCAGCAGGTCAGCGACTGCTGGCAGTCATCCAGAAGAACAAGGATCACGCCAACAAGGATCTTGCAAAGTTTACCAGCCAGATCAATTCCCTTTCCGACAAGTGGGACCCGGATTCGGATCCTATCATCGAAAAACCCAGAAAGGGTCAAAAAAAGAGGTAATATTCATGAGTTACGCAGATAAAGTCTTTATAGATATGTGCAAGGATATACTGGAGAACGGCACCAGCACCGAGGGTGAGAAAGTCCGCCCTCACTGGTCCGACGGTACTCCCGCATATACCATCAAGAAATTCGGTGTTGTGAACAGATACGATCTTCGCAAGGAGTTTCCCATACTCACCCTTCGAAAGACCGCTCTTAAAAGCGCCACCGATGAGATGCTCTGGATCTGGCAGTTAAAGTCCAACAACATCCACGACCTTCACAGCCATATCTGGGATGAGTGGGCGGATCCCGACGGTTCCATCGGCAAGGCCTACGGATATCAGATGAGCGTTAAGCATCAGTACAAAGAAGGCATGATGGACCAGGTGGACAGGGTGATCTATGACCTTAAGAACAACCCCTTCAGCCGCAGGATCCTTACAAATATCTACGTTCATCAGGATCTTCACGAGATGAACCTTTACCCCTGTGCTTATTCCATGACCTTTAATGTGACCCAGCGTCCCGGAGAGGATAAGCTTACCCTCAATGCGATCCTCAACCAGAGATCTCAGGACGTACTTGCAGCCAACAACTGGAATGTGGTACAGTATGCGGTGCTTGTTCACATGCTGGCCCAGGTCTGCGACATGAACGTGGGTGAGTTTGTTCATGTTATCGCCGATGCCCACATCTATGACAGACATGTGCCCCTTATCAAGGAACTGATCTCACGAGAGCCCCTGCCTGCTCCCAAGTTTCACTTGAATCCCGAGATCAAAGACTTTTATAAATTTACCCGTGACGATGTGAGCCTGGAAGGCTATGAAACACATCCTCAGATCACGGGGATCGAGGTTGCCATTTAATGAATATCTACGTTACAGCCGATGCCCACTGGGGGATATACCGCCAGGGGCGTCCTCTGGTATCAATACCCGCAGAGCGTCGCTCCATGCTTGAGGATGTTGCGGGCAAGGTTATCGTATACGGTGAACGGTTCATACAGGACCTGCCGGGACAGCAGCCCGTAAAGGGCTGCACCAACATAATCTTTACCGAGGGTGTTCCCAAAGAGATCCGTGGAGCCAAAGCCTTTGCGGAGCTTAAGGATCTTCGCAGGGAGCTTGAAAAATACCCCACGGAAGAGGTTTACATAATAAATAATCAAAAACTGTATGCGGAGTTCTTAAAGGACACCGATACGGTCCATGTTACCAAGCTTGAATATCCGTACTCAGCGGATTCTTTTTTTGAGAATCTTGACGAGGGCGGTGAATTTGAGATCACGGCAGACAGCGATGAGCAGTACTGCTTTGATATTGTTTACAATTTTTTGAGATACGAAAGAAAGAAATAACATGACACTTGAAGAGATCAAAGCCAAATACCCCTATCTGTACGAGACCCACATGCACACCTCCGAATCCAGCAAGTGCGCAAAGAACACGGCGGCAGAGATGGTGAGGGCCTACAAGGAATACGGCTATTCTGGGACCATGGTAACGGACCATGACTGGGCCGGAAACAACTGCATAGATCCGAATCTCCCCTGGGTGGAATGGATCGACAGGTTCTTTGACGGTTACAGACATGCCAAGGCCGAGGGGGACAGGATAGGATTTCAGGTATTCTTAGGCTATGAAGCCAGTCACGGCTACGGACAGCACTTCCTGATCTACGGACTTTCCATAGAGGATGTGCAGAACCACCCGGAGTTAAAGACAGCCACGGTGGAAGAACAGTATGACATCGTCCATTCCATGGGAGGGGTGATCATCCAGGCCCACCCCTATCGTGAAGCGGACTATATAGATTCCGTAAAGACCTACGAAAAATATGTTGACGGTATCGAGATCATCAATGCCAGCCATTCAAATCCCGGAGACGGTCGCAGAGATCATTGTATCTGGGACGAAAAGGCCACAAAGCTTGCGCTTGACAACGATCTTCCCGGCACCGCAGGTTCCGACCAGCACAACGTTAACCTGATGGGCGGGGGAGTTGCTTTTCCCACAAAGCTTAAAGATCTTAAGGATTACACCGACAGGATATTGTCCGGCGCGGACTATGTGCTTACCAACGGCCGGCAATGGTTTGACAAAAAAGGAAATCTGTTATTGACATGCAGAGAATGATAAAGAAGGGCGCATGCCTTATTTTATGCCTTTGTCTTGCACTCACGCTCTTTACGGGCTGTGAGAAGCGCCGCTATGTCCTGACCACAGCCTTCGAGAAGAACGAGCTTATGCGGATAAACACCAAATCCTGCTTTTTGCCGGAGATGATGCTGTATCTTACCACGGTGCAGAACCGCTACGAGGAAGTCTACGGCCCCGAGATTTGGAACCACACTCTGGAGGGTGTCCCCGTTTCCGATAAACTGAAGGATATGGTCCTTGCCAAGGTGGCACAGATCAAGGTAATGAACCTGATGGCCGAAAGTTACGGCCTGTCACTTACGGAAGAAGAAAAGGACGTGGTCTTCGAACGGGCCAATCGCTTCTATGACACATTGAATACCAAAGAAAAAGAACTTCTTGGGGTCAAGGCCGAGGACATCAGGAACTACTACGGTGAGTATGCCCTGGCGGACAAGGTTTACGACTATGTGATAAGGGACATAAATCCCGAGATAAGCGACGATGAAGCCAGGATCGTGACGGTCTGGCATATCCTCATAAAGACCTACACTCTTGACGGAGAGGGTAACCGCGTGCCTTACAGCGACCGCGCTTTAAAGGAATCCTACGAGACCGCAAAGCTGGTGAAGGAACTGGCGGACAGCGGTGAAGATTCCTTTGAATCCTTGGCTGCAAAGTACAGTGAGGACGAGGAATTAAGCTATACCTTCGGCCGGGGAGAGATGCCCGCAAGCTTTGAAGATGCTGCTTTTTCCCTTGATACCGGAGAGATCAGCGACATAATACAGACTGATTCGGGCTACCACATCATCAAGTGCGTCAGCGATTTTGACGTGGAAATGACCCAGAAGAACAAGGAGATCATCCTTAAGGAGCGAAGAGAGAAGGCCTTTGACGAAACCTACAATGCTTTCCTCACGGGCCTTACAAAGACCCTCAATCAAAAGCTTTACGATTCCATCGAACTTATTACCGATGAGGATGTGGTGACCTCGGACTTTTTTGACGTGGAATTTTAACTTTCGGGGGCTTTCCGCAGGACCTTAAAAGGGACCCGTAAAAGGATTTATAGAAAATTTATATTTTGAGAAATGCCTCAACCAAGGCGTTTGACGATGGTTTATTAGCACTCGCGATTTGTGAGTGCTAATTTTTCGTTGACTTTTAAATTCCTTGATTTATACTTTATAGAGAATTAAATCGGGCTTTGAGCCCGGAAGGAGTTAAATATGGCTAAACAGGGCAGTTTATCTATCAACAGTGAGAATATTTTTCCCATAATCAAAAAGTGGCTGTATTCAGACCATGATATTTTTTACAGAGAGCTTATTTCCAATGGCTGCGATGCCATCACCAAGTTAAAGAAACTTGCCATGATGGGCGAGTATGAGATGCCCGAAGGTTACAAGGGCAGGGTTGATGTTATCTGTAACGCCGAGGACAAGACCCTTACCTTCGTTGATAACGGTCTCGGAATGACCGCCGACGAGGTTGAGGAATACATCAATCAGATCGCCTTTTCCGGAGCGACGGATTTTATCTCCAAGTACAAGGATAAGGCCAATGAAGACCAGATAATCGGTCATTTCGGTCTCGGTTTCTATTCCGCATTCATGGTAGCCAAGGAAGTGCATATCGATACACTTTCCTACAAAGCAGGTGCAAAGCCCGTTCACTGGGAGTGCGACGGCGGTACCGAGTTTACCATGGACGAGGGAGACAAGGCTGAGGTCGGCACCAAGATCACCCTTTTCTTAAACGACGACTGCCTTGAATTCTGCAACGAATACAAGGCCCGTGAGGTCATAAAGAAATACTGTTCCTTCATGCCCACCGAGATCTACCTTTCCAAGGCTCCCGATGCCGGAGAGCAGACCATCAAGGCTTCCGAGAAGCTGGATTCCGATGTGGTCAAGGAAACCATTAAGGCGGAAAAAGAAGGGGAAGAAGACAAGCTTAAGATTGTTAAGCGCCCCGAGCTTTTGAATGATACAAATCCTCTTTGGGCAAGGCATCCCAACGAGTGCACACCCGAGGATTACAAGAAGTTCTACAGGGATGTGTTCAACGACTACAAGGAGCCTCTGTTCTGGATACACCTGAACATGGATTATCCCTTTAACTTAAAGGGTATCCTGTACTTCCCCAAGATCAACATGGAGTACGAATCCATCGAAGGCACCATCAAGCTTTACAACAACCAGGTATTCATCGCGGACAACATCAAGGAAGTCATTCCCGAGTTCCTGATGCTCTTAAAGGGCGTTATCGATTGTCCCGATCTGCCACTTAACGTATCCCGTTCCGCATTGCAGAACGACGGCTTCGTTAACAAGATCTCCGAGTACATTACCAAGAAGGTTGCCGACAAGCTTTCCGGTATGTGCAAGACGGAAAAAGAAGAGTACGAGAAGTACTGGGAGGACATCAGCCCCTTCATCAAGTACGGCTGCTTAAAGGACGACAAGTTCTGCGAGAAGATGACCGACTATATCCTCTTTAAGGATATCTACGGAACTTACATGACCCTGCCCGAGTGCCTTGAAGTTAAGCCCATCGACACCGACGAAGAGGGTGAAAGCAAGGAAGGCGCCGACAAGGATGCCAAGTCCGAAGCCGCCGATAAGGATGCCAAGCCCGAAGCAGCCGCCGAGGATGCCGACAACAAGGAAGAGCCCAAGGAAAAGACCATTTACTATGTGACCGACGAACAGCAGCAGGGCCAGTACATCAACATGTTCAAGCAGGCCAAGATGACAGCGGTTGTATTAAAGCATAACATCGACCAGCCCTTCATTTCACAGCTGGAGCGCAAGAATGAGAACATCAAGTTCAAGCGCATAGATGCGGATATCGAGGATACCCTCAAGAACAAGACCTCCAAGAAGGCTCAGGAAGAGTTGGACAAGCAGGCAGAGGATCTTAAGCCCGTATTCACCAAGGCCTTAAAGAACGACAAGCTGGCAGTGAAGGTTGAGAAGCTTAAGAACAAGAAGATCGCCTCCATGCTGACTCTTTCCGAAGAATCCCGCCGTATGCACGACATGATGAAGATGTACGCAATGCCCGGCATGGATCCTTCAATGTTCGGAGGCGAAGGAGAGACCCTTGTACTCAACGCAAATCATCCCCTTGTGGAATATATTTCCGAACACAAGGACGGGGACGTGGCTCTCTTTGCCGAGCAGCTTTATGATCTTGCAAAGCTTCAGCAGGGACCTCTCGATGCAGAAGCCATGACCCGCTTTGTACAGAGAAGCAACGAAGTACTTTTGAAATTAACTGAAAAGTAAGACCATATTTAATCGAAATGCCACAACATTTTTGAACGGCTTACGAGCACACTTAGCAAGCGTAGGTTTGCCTAAGACGGCTCGAGTGCATGTCTGAGCACGCATAGCGTGCGAGTTCACGAGAGGCGCCTTGCAAAGGCAAATCAAGCGAGTTTAGTGAGCGAGTTCGACGTGAAAAAATGTTGTGGATTTCGATTATTTTATTTTTCAAATATCTAAGTTTTGTGCTACAATTATCTTTGGTATACCGTGTGATCAAAATCGGCTGTCTTTCTTTCTGAAAGCCGTTTCACACCCACCAAATCCATTCGGCGGTTTTTGTGTATATGCGGGAGATCGTAGACAGAATTTTAAGCGGAAAATTTGATTACGAGAAGGGTTCTTTGGAGATCTCTTCTCCGAAGATCGAACTTTCTTTGTGCCCGGGGGACGTTTATACGGGCAGCTTTTTCGTGTCCGGCACCGGAAATCGCCTTACGGAGGGACACCTTTATTCCAATGACATCCGACTGGAACTCATAACGGATTCTTTTTCCGGACCCAGTCAGGAGATCGGCTATACCTTCTCTGCCATGGGCCTCGAAGAAGGCGACGTGGTCCAGGGAGATATCTATATCATTTCAAACCAGGGCGAGTACTATCTGCCCTACACAGTCACTGTTCAGAACAAGGTCATCGATTCCAGTCTCGGAAGCATCAGAAACCTTTTCCATTTCACCAATCTGGCCAAAGCAAACTGGGAAGAAGCGGTCAAGCTTTTCTATTCCGACAACTTCATTTCCGTATTCAACGGTGCCGACAAGCGCTACAGAAAGACCTATCTGGGCCTTTCCAAGTATTACGGCAACGAACAGAATGTGGAAGAGTTTCTTCTTGCCATAAATAAAAAGCACGCGGTGGAATATATCTGCGATACCGAGAACATTACCGTCAGGGATCCCGAAGGCACGGTGGAAGAGCGTATTTCCGTGACCAGGAACGGCTGGGGCTATACCAGGCTCTATGTCTACACCGATGCGGATTTTATCACCCTTCACAAGACAGAGATCACCGACAGCGATTTCCTTGGTAATTACTTAAGCTTCCCCTTTGAGATCGATTCCTCAAAACTCCATGTGGGCAATGATTTTGGCACCATAACCTTCAGAAATTCCTATGTTTCTTTTTCCGTAAAGGTCACCGTGGCGGGAGAGAGCGTAAACCGTCAGGATTTCTCAAAATATCTGGAACTCTGGCACCTGCGTCTGGATCTTATGACTTATTTCGAAGCCTTCCGGATGAAAAAGATCTCCATGGACAAGTGGCTTTCGGAATCAAAGCAGATCGTTGACCGGATGCTTACCGTCAATGACCGGATGACCCTTGCGCGTCTTTACAAAGCGCAGATCCTGCTTACGGAAGAGCGTTACAACGAAGCCAAGTGGATCCTGGACCAGATAGAGACGGAATTTCTGGAGAGCAAGCGCTACAATTCCCCTTCCTGGGCATATTATCTTTACCTTACCACCCTTTATAACCGCGATGAGACCTATGTGGATGAGATAACCGCAGAGGTTGAGAATATATACCTTAAGGACCCGGGTGCCGCTGAGGTGGCATGGCTCCTTTTATACCTTTCCGAGGAATATGTACTGAGTCCTTCACGTAAGTGGCTGTTCATCGAGCGTCAGGTGACGGAGCTTAACTGCTCAAGTCCTTTCCTCTACATCGAGGCGTTAAACCTTCTTTTTGCCGATCCTTCAATGCTGGTAAAGCTGGGAAGGTTTGAACTCATACTCATGCGCTATGCGGCAAAGAACGATCTTATCGACGAGGAACTGGCCCGGCAGTTTGTTTATGTGGCCCTTAAGGAACACAATTATTCCGATGCGGTTTATGAGATCTTAAAGACCTGCTACGACGTTTCTCCCACGGATGAGACCATCCGGGCCATATGCGAACTCCTTATCCTGGGGGATAAGACCGGTGAGGAATATTACCCCTGGTATCTTGCGGCCATAGAGCGTGAACTCAGGATCACAAAGCTTTACGAATACTATGTAAATTCCCTGGATCTTAACAAGGAATATGCCATCCCCAAGATGGTTTATCTGTACTTTTCCTACGAAAGCTCCCTTGAATGGGAGAGGGCCGCATATATCTATGCAAGAGTTGTGGCGTTAAGGAGCGAGATGCCCGAAGTCTACGATAACTATCGTGACAGGATGGAGCGTTTCGTTACCTCCGAAATGTTTGAGGGTCATATCAACAGGGATCTGGCACAGCTTTACAGGTTTATCCTGCCGGATTTTGCACTGACGGAAGATATGAGCACAGCCCTTGCAAAGATCCTGTTTGTGCAGAGGGTCCAGGTAAACAGCGACGATATTTCCGCCGTGGCAATATACCACAGCAAGGAGAATACCGAGTCTGTCTATCCCGTTACCAACCGGGTAGCCTATGTGCCCATTTATGACAGGGATTATACCCTTGTCTTCGAGGACAGACTTTCAAACAGATATATAAAGAGCGTGGATTACGAGCTTGAGAAGCTTATCGTTCCCGGCAAGCTTTCGGAGATGATCCTTTCCGATGTGAAGGACAATCTTGAGTTTGACGTTTATGTGTGCGAAAGCAGGGTGGATTCACAGCTCATCACCGAAGAAAACAGGGAAAGATACAGGCATATCCTGGAATCTCCCCTTATAGACGCTGATTACAAGAACGAAGTCCGCAACAATCTGATGCAGTATTATTTCTACAACGACCGCATCAGGGAACTGGACGAAGTTCTCAACGAAACCGAACCCAGAGGCCTTACAAGAGCGGTCCGCAGCCAGGTCATCAGATATATGGTGCTTCGCGGTATGTTCGACAAGGCCATCGAATGGGTGACAGCCTACGGTATCGAGGAAGTGGAGCCCAAGGATCTTGTGAAGCTTTGCTCCAAACTCATAAGCCGTGACGAATTTACGGAATCCCCTGCCGTCACCAGGATCGCAGCCTCCATTTTCTTTAAGGGCAAGTACGATGAGATCATGCTTAAATACCTGGTGGCTTACTACCACGGCATGACCAGGGACATGCGCAAGCTCTTCAAGGCTGCCGAGAATTTCGACCTGGACCTTTACACCATGTGTGAGAACATGCTGGTACAGATGCTTTATACCGGCTACTATGTTCCCGAAAGAATGGACATCTACAAGCGCTTCGTCAAAGGCGGTGCTTCCCTTGATATCCGCAGAGCTTTTCTTTCCGAGTGTGCTTTTGAATTCTTTGTAAAAGAACAGGTCATGGAAGGCTATGTATTCGAGGAGATCGCAAGGCTTGAGATGTGCGGGGAGAAGATGCTCACCGTATGTAAACTGGCATATCTGAAGTACTATTCCGAATATCCCGCTTCCAAGGATGATACGGCAGGCGAGATCATCGTAAAATACCTTAACGAACTGCTGGACGAAGGTATCTACATGTCCTTCTTTAAGGAGTTTTTGTCCAAAGAACCCAGACTCCTGGGATTCTCTGACAAGACGGTCATCGAATACAAGACCGAACCCGGCAGAAGGGTTTATATCCATTACATCATTGAAAATGACGATGACACCGGCGGCGAGTACATGACGGAGGAAATGCCCGATATCTACGGCGGAGTCCATGCCAAGTCCTTTGTACTGTTCTTCGGCGAGAACCTGCTTTACTACGTGACGGAGACCACTGAAGCGGAAGAACTCCTTACGGAAAGCGGCAATATCTCAAAGAGCGATATAAGCGAGAGCCCCGACAGCCGGTTCAATCAGATCAACGATATAGCCATTGCAAAGACTCTGGGAGATTTCGACACGGTGGACAATCTTCTGTACGAGTACTACAAACACGACTACGTGGTCAAGAGAATGTTTAAGTTACAATAGGCGGTTAAACAGTTGGATATTTCAGTTAACGACGCAAAAAGCAAAAAGACAAGAGAGATAGCCGTAGGATTTGATCTTACGGACACCTATTCCCAGATCAGTTTCGGTCCTGCGGACACGGAAGAGGTCAACACTCTTTCCATGGTTCCCGGTGGGGCCAGCTACCTGATCCCCACTGTGCTGTTTAGAAGAAGGGAAGTTAACCAGTGGTATGCGGGTATCGATGCCGTAAAGAACTCCGATCAGGACGGCTTTGTGGTGGACCGGCTTTTGTCAAAGGCCGCTGCAGGGGAGGAGATCGTCCTCGGCTCCGAGCATTACAGACCTTCTGCCCTTATCGCTCTTTTCATGCGGCGTGTGCTTTCTCTTTTGAGTGTTGTGGAGCCGGTGAACAGGATCAAATCCTTCATGATCACCGTGGATTCCCTTGACAACAATATGGCTGCGACCCTTACGGAAGCGGTGGCGTCCCTTAACTTAAGCACCGACAGGGTCTTCTTCCAGAGCCACATGGAAAGCTTTTATTATTACAACATCTACCAGCCGGAGGTCCTTTGGGGACACAACGTGCTTTTGCTGGACTTTTCTTCGGACAATCTTAAGTCCTTAAGGCTTGAATGCAACAAGAAGACAACTCCTGTGGTGGCCTTTATAGATCCGGGAAACTATCCTTCCTTTAAGATCTCGGAGTACAAAGACTGCGTTCCCGATTCCCCCGAAGCCAAAGCGGGAGACATGAAGCTTTGCTCCATTATCAACGAGCTTATCGAGAACCGGATCATTTCCGCCGTATACTTCATCGGCGACGGCTTTAACAGGGAACTTTTCAAAGAGTCCGTTAAGCTTTTGTGCGCCAAGGGACGTGTGTTCGAAGGCAATAACCTGTATTCGAAGGGCGCCTGCTATGCCGCAAAGAACAAGCTTTACAGGACCATACTCAGCGATAACCATGTTTTCCTTGGCAATGACAAGTTAAAGGCCAATGTGGGCATCAATGTCCTGCGCCGGGGTAACGTATCCTACATGCCACTGCTGGATGCGGGAGTAAACTGGTTCGAGGCAAAAAATCACTGCAACATCATCCTGAATCAGGGTAACAAGCTTTCTTTTGTCATAACTCCCATGACGGGTAAGAATCCCGAGGTGGTGGATATCACCCTGGGAGATCTTCCGAAGCGCCCTCCCAAGACCACCAGACTTGAGATCACGGTGCGCATGCAGTCTGAGAGCAAACTGGAAGTCAAGGTAAAGGATCTTGGCTTCGGAGAACTGTTCCCCATGAGCGGACTTGAGTGGAATGAGGTGATCAACATATGATCTGTCAGGCACTTGACTGCGTGGGCAAAGTTGCAAAGACACCTTTCTATTTTGAAAAAGTGTATGTCAATCTCTATTCCGTTGAGGAACTTTGCTACGTTCTTTATGAAAATGCCTTTCTTATCGACAACGACATAGTGAACCGTGAACTGGCGGACTGGATATACAATCAGCTGGGGCTCACGGAGCTGGCGGGATCTCTTTACACCCTCATAAATCAGAATGCCCAGGCGGTGGCCTTTGTGGGCACCATCCTTGATTACGTGGGCTTTTACAGCAAAGATGAGATCGAGAAGGTTGAGAGCATCCTTCGCATGAACGTCTCCATGAGTGTTTTCGAAAAGTGGAAGGCCAAAGCGGATTTTCTTCTTGAAAACAGACATTACAGACTGGCGGTCAAAGAGTACAGGCACGTGCTGGATTCCCTTTCCGACGATGAGACCGCATTAAAGAGCAAGATCTACAACAACATGGGCGTGGCCTTTATGGCCCTTTATCTTGCGGCGGATGCTGCGGAGTGCTTTAAGAATGCCTATGAGATCGATCCGGGCAATGAGGAGGCTTACGGTCACTATCTTGCGGCCATGAGACTGAGACTCTCGGACGACGATTATATCAAGCTCATTGCCTCACAACAGGAGGCTTATAAGCAGAGCATCGGCATCGAAAGCCGGTTTGAAGAAGCAAAGAATTCTTTTGAAAGCAGCGACAGAGCCAGGAGCATGCGTGATCTTTTCGCATTGAAGGATACCGGCAACGCATCCCTTTACTACGAAGAGATAGGCCGCATGACCGAGAAACTTAAGGCAGATTACAGAGACGTCGTGTTAGAGGGCGACGAAGCGGGTAACTAACTTATGGGATTTTGGAAGAATCTTTTCAGGCGAAAGAAAATAAAAGACTTCGACCTTACGGATTACGAAGCTGAGGGCAAGGTTTGGGAAGACAAATCCTCGTTGAACTTTAAAGACCCCGTGTTGCGGGAGCAGTATGTGATGAACTGCCTCGACGAGATGCACGAGGCCTCTTCGGAGCTGGATCGCATCAATGCGGAGTATGCTCTTGTGACTTCGTACCTCACCGACATGGAAGACATAGAGAACCTTCCCAAGGAGGACAAGGAACAGATAGAGCACATCGCAAGGCACATCCACGATCTTCGTAAGACCCACGATGACTACGTGCTTAAGCCAAGCCTCATGACCGAAGCGGAGTTTAACCGCATGGCGGCCATGGAAGAGGAAGCCAAGGAAGGCATCGCAAAGCTTACCGAGCAGGAAAGCTACAGGGAGAAGGTCAAGAGCGACTTAAACCGTATCGACAAGGAACGCTCCGCCTACGATTACCGCAGGAGAGAGGTTGCTTCCTCCATAGAGAATTACAGGACTTTCGTGACCATTGCACTGTTTACGGCGGCGGTACTGATCCTTCTTTTGCTGGCGCTGGATTTTCTCACGAACCTTGACGTGAACTACGGTTATTATGCCACCATAATCATATTTGCGGTGGCCCTGACGGTGCTCTATGTCAAATATACGGACCGTGTTTCCGAGAAAAAACGGATCGACAATACGGCCAACGAACTTATTCTTCTTGAAAATAAAGTCAAAATACGATATGTTAACAACCGTAACCTTCTTGACTATCTTTACACCAAGTATGATGTTGGAAGTGCGGGAGAGTTAAAGAGCCTTTACGAACGCTACGCCAAAGAAAAGGAAGACCGCAGGAATTTCGAGCGCAACGAAGCGGTCTATGAGGATGAAATGGCCAGGCTTGTAAGGGCGCTTAAGAACCAGAAGATCGTGACCCCGGAGATCTGGATCCACCAGACCGACGCGCTTTACGATTCCAGGGAAATGGTGGAGATCCGTCACAGACTCATCGGACGCCGCCAGAAATTAAGAAAACAGCTTGAATACAACGAGAAGATCGCCGTGGACAACGGTGACGAGATCAAGCGGATAATCAAAGAATACCCCGAGTCCGCGGATTCGATCCTAAGACTTGTGGAACAATACGAACGTTAAAGGAGATCAACATGGCAACAGACGTTTATCAGAGCCCCCTTTCGGAGCGCTATGCAAGCAAGGAGATGCAGTATATCTTTTCTCCGGACATGAAATTCAAGACCTGGAGAAAACTCTGGATCGCTCTTGCAGAGACGGAAAAAGAACTGGGACTCAACATTACCGACGAGCAGATCGCGGAATTGAAGGCTCACGCCGAGGACATCAATTACGATGTGGCCAAGGCAAGAGAAAAGGAAGTGCGTCACGACGTCATGAGTCATGTGTATGCATACGGTGTTCAGTGCCCCAAGGCCAAGGGTATCATCCATCTTGGCGCCACCAGCTGCTATGTTGGGGACAACACGGACATCATCGTTATGAACGAGGCTTTGAAGCTTGTTAAAAAGAAACTGGTGAATGTTATCTCAAAGCTTGCCTCCTTCATCGAAGAGAACAAGGCTGTACCTACCCTTGCTTTTACCCATTTTCAGCCTGCTCAGCCCACTACCGTAGGCAAGCGCGCAACTCTTTGGACCCAGGAATTCATGATGGACCTTGAGGATCTTGACTATGTACAGTCCACCTTAAAGCTTCTTGGTTCCAAGGGAACCACCGGTACCCAGGCTTCCTTCCTGGAACTCTTTGAGGGCGACGAAGAAAAGATCGACAGGATCGATCCCATGATCGCAGAGAAGATGGGCTTTAAGGCCTGCTATCCCGTATCCGGACAGACCTATTCCAGAAAGGTGGATACAAGAGTCCTTAACATCCTTGCGGGGATCGCTGCCAGCGCTCACAAGATGTCCAACGACATCCGCCTGCTCCAGCACCTTAAGGAAGTGGAGGAGCCCTTCGAAAAGAGCCAGATAGGATCTTCCGCCATGGCTTACAAGAGAAATCCCATGAGAAGCGAACGTATCGCTTCCCTTTCAAGATATGTGATCATCGATGCGCTGAATCCCGCCATCACCAGCGCTACCCAGTGGTTTGAAAGGACCCTGGACGATTCCGCCAACAAGCGTCTTTCCATACCCGAAGGCTTCCTTGCCATCGACGGCATCCTGGATCTTTGCCTCAACGTGGTGGACGGCCTGGTGGTATATCCCAAGGTTATAGACAAGCACTTGATGAGCGAGCTTCCTTTCATGGCTACCGAGAATATCATGATGGATGCGGTCAAAGCAGGCGGAGACCGACAGGAACTTCACGAAAAAATCCGTACCCTTTCCATGGAAGCGGGCAAGCGTGTTAAATCCGAAGGCCTTGACAACAACCTTCTTGAGCTTATCGCAGAGGATGAAGCCTTCGGCATGAGCCTTGCGGAACTGAAACTCCTTATGGAGCCTTCAAAGTATGTAGGTCGCGCCACCACCCAGTGCGAGGCTTATCTTGAAAAGTTTGTAAAGCCCGTGCTTTCTGCGAATGCCGAACTTCTCGGTCTCAAAGCCGAGATCAACGTATAAATGTCCGGTCGTTGTTTTGACGGACGGGAGTTATCTTTATGATCAGGAATATAGTTTTTGATATAGGCAATGTGCTGGTGAACTTCGGCTGGCGCGAACATTTTGAGAGGCACGGTGTTACCGGCGAGACTTTTGACCGTGTGGTAAAAGCAACCGTCATGTCGCCCCTTTGGAACGAAGTGGACAGGGGCGTAAAGTCCGATGACGAACTCATGGAACTTTTTGTCGCTAACGATCCCGGAGTCGAAGATGGGATCAGGGCCGTTCTTTCCGACATAACAGGGATGCTCACCCAGTTTGAATACGCCAAGGGCTGGATAATCGATCTTCAGCGTCGGGGTTATAAGGTTTACTGTCTTTCCAACATGTCTTACAAGGCCTGCAGGGAGTGCGCCGATGCCCTGGATTTCCTTCCCATGCTGGACGGATATATACTCAGTTGCGATGTTAAGCTTTGCAAACCGGAGCCCGAGATCTACAAGGCTTTATTCGATAAATATTCTTTAAAGCCCGAGGAGTGCATTTTCCTCGATGACCTTGAAAAGAATATCGCAGCCGCAAAGGCCGCAGGTATGCACGGTGTTGTCTTTAAGGATCTTAAGTCTGCGGATGGAGAGATCCGGAAGATCACCGAAGCCGAGGGCGGGATTGCAAGGCCCAAATACAGTAAGGCACAAAGAACGGCGGCCCTTGTTACGGTAGCACTTATCGTTCTTTTATATCTTGTGACACTGATCCTTTCTTTTTTCAATTCGGACGTCGCAAGGCATATGTTCAGGATCTGCCTGGGATTTACCCTTTTCGGTCCCATCCTGGCATGGATCTATATATGGATCGTGGGTAAGCTCACAAGGAAACATACCATAGCGGATTTTGACTTTTTTGTGGACAAAGATAAGTAGGTTGCATTCTTTTTTTCTTTGTGCTAAACTACGCGGAGATATCAATTTTGCTTTTTATGAGGAGATTTTATGGCACAGACATTACTTGAAAAATGGCGTTCCACCGCATATTCCGAAACAGCCGGCCAGGAAGAATTAAAGGCTCTCTGGTCCGATTACTTTGAGAAAGAGAAGGGGATCTACAAGAAACTCTTAAAGACTCCCGATGAGGTTGTTACCGGAACCGTTGCGGATCTTGCCAAGAAATTTAAGGTCACCCAGATGATCATGACCGGATTCCTTGACGGTATCAATGATTCCCTCAAGACTCCCAATCCCATCGAGACCATGAAGGCAGACACCGAGGTAAGTCTTTGCTTTGACAAGGAACTTCTTTACAAGAACATGGTAGCCGCAGGCGCCGACTGGCTCTACGGCCTTGAAGAGTGGGACGACATTTTCGATAAGGAAAAGCAGGAAGCTCTTTACAAGGAGCAGAAGCAGTCTCAGACCATTCGCAAGGAAGCCAAGGTATACCCCAACGATCCCTGCCCTTGCGGATCCGGAAAGAAGTATAAAAAGTGCTGCGGTAAGAATGCATAATGTTCAATGAAGCTCTTCACGTCTGTGGAGAGCTTTGTTTGCTTTTAAGGCGCCTGTAAGGGTGCTGCGTGATGGTTTTGGTATGTCGGACGGGGGTCAGACTTTTGGGCTTTACATAGGGAGGGCATATGCGTAAGAGTGGACTTTTAAAGACAGTAACGGTTTTGCTCACTGTAGTATCGCTGGGTCTTACGGCCTGCGAATCCGCATCTTCAAGTTCTTTGTCGAATACGGTTTCGGCTTCGGCATCGGTATCCGGGAAAGATACGGACACTTCGGCTTCAAGCAGCACCGAGACCACGGTTTCTTCTTCGGAAGCAAGCGTATCGGAAGAAAAAGAACCGGAGCCTGTGGTCTACGCTCCGCTGGAAGGTTCCTACTGGGTCACTGCGGATCCCACGGAAGAGACTGCGGGTATCGAACTGTTTCTTTTTGAGGACGGGTCCTTTTATTACAGAGAGCCGCTGACTATGGAGTCGGGCCTTGAAGGCTACGATGTTTTCTTCGGGACGAAACTTACCTGGAACGTGGACGGAGATACCATCATACTTACTCAGAAATGGGGCTATGCCGGCGAAGACAGCGATGAAGATGTTTCCAAGTACCTTCTTAACTATGCGGACGACAGGATCTCCTTTGAAGACATAAAGAAAAACCGGGGCACCATCACCCTTAAGCGTGGCGGGGAGATGCCGGTGCTTCCAAGTGTTGCCGATGCTTCCAAGCTTCCCGGCAAGTGGAAGATGATCGCAGGCGAGCTTGAAGGCGAGATCGAGGCCTATGTGGGGGACGATCCCTGGGTTAAGGCAAGCCTTGAGATCAAAGATCAGGACGGTAAGTACACCGCAGACTACAAGTACGTTGTGGACGGCAAGGTTAAGACCAAGTGGAATGATGTGGGCATGACCTTTATCGACGAGCCTCTGTATTCCGAGTTTAAGAACGGTTTCTGGAGTGCGCTCCTTGACGACGTGCCCAAAGCCGGCGAGTGGTACAAGATCGCCCTGTACGATGACAATATCCTTGCCTTTGTAAAGAGCAATTACGGCATTGATGAGATGCAGGATTACATCTACATTTCCTATTCCTATTTTGTCAGGGACGATGAAAATGCCGATGCCAATGCCCGTGCTTTTTTGGGACCTGAGTATTTCGAATAGGGAGTAGGGTTTCAAACCTTGTAAAAAGTTGTTGACAAGGGTATAAAACCGTGTTATTTTATCAAAGTACGTAAAGTACATCGAAGCAGAGTATCCGCTCTCACCCCGTGGCAATGAGCTTAACGGGCGTTAAATATATGAGTTTTCGGTGCGAACCGGTCGCATTTGATTCAGATATTTAAGTGGATGCCCTGTGTATCCACTTTTTTTGTTTCTTATTTATCATTTGGAGGGTAAAGCAATTAGCGATTTAATGATCAATGAGCAGATACGCGACAAGGAAGTCCGCGTTATCGGTGAGAACGGTGAGCAGTTAGGGATCATGTCTTCCAAGGACGCCATGAAACTGGCTGAGGAAGCGGGAGTCGATCTCGTAAAGATAGCACCTACGGCTCAGCCGCCTGTGTGCCGCATTGTTGACTACGGCAAGTTCAAGTATGAACAGATGCGCAGGGAAAAGGAAGCAAAGAAGAAACAGCACGTGGTTGAGATCAAGGAGATACGTCTTTCTCCCAACATCGACACCAACGATCTTAACACCAAGATCACGGCAGCAAGAAAGTTCCTTACAAAGGGCGACAGAGTCAAAGTTACTCTTCGTTTCAGAGGTCGTGAGATGGCACACATGCAGACCACCAAGCATATCCTTGATGATTTTGCCGAAGGTCTTTCTGACTGTGCGGTAGTCGAGAAGGCACCCAAGGTCGAAGGCCGCAGCATGACAATGTTTTTAACCGGTAAGAAAAACTGATCCGGATAAAATATATTTTTTTGTTACACAAGTAGGAGGAAGATACCATGCCCAAGATGAAAACAAGCAGATCCGCTGCAAAGCGCTTTAGAGTTACAGGAACAGGTAAGTTAAAAAGATCCAAGGCTTACAAGAGCCATATCTTAACAAAGAAGTCCACGAAGAGAAAACGTAATCTTCGTAAGCCCGCTATCACGGACATCACCAATGTTAAGAATATGAAGAAGATTTTACCTTACATGTAAGTTGATTGGAGGAATGAAAAAATGGCAAGAATTAAAGGTGGCTTAAACGCCAAGAAGAGACATAACAGAGTATTAAAGCTCGCTAAGGGCTACAGAGGAGCCCGTTCCAAACAGTACAGAACCGCTAAACAGTCGGTTATGAGAGCTCTTACTTCCTCTTATCAGGGACGTAAGGAAAGAAAGCGTCAGTTCAGACAGCTTTGGATCGCCCGTGTCAATGCAGCAGCAAGACTTAACGGACTTTCCTACAGCAAGTTTATGTACGGCCTTAAGACCGCAGGTATCGACATCAACAGAAAGATGCTTGCAGAACTGGCAGTAAGCGATGCAGACGGATTCAAGGCACTTTGCGATGCAGCAAAGAAGGCTCTTAAGAAGACCGAGAAGAAGGCTGCTAAAGAAGAGACAACCGAAGCTACAGCATAATTGTTATCCCGCAGTGAAAACTGCGGGATATGTTTTGAGGCGGAAATGAATTACTTAGACTATTTTAAAGAACTCTGCAAGATACCTCACGGCTCCGGAAACACGGAAGCGATCTCAAATCATCTTTGTTACTTTGCCAAAGAACATAACCTTTGGTACAAAAAGGACGAAGCAGGCAATGTGATAATCGTCAGAGAAGCCACAAAGGGCCGCGAGAATGATGAGCCGGTCATTATCCAGGGACATATGGATATGGTGGCTGTAAGCGACGATGACAGGGATATGACCGTAACTCCCCTGGAACTTTGTGAAGAAGGAGATTTTCTTTTTGCAAAGGGTACCAGCCTCGGAGGCGACGACGGTATTGCCGTCGCATACGGAATGCAGCTTCTTTCCGATGAGACCCTTAGCCTTCCCAAGATCGAGCTTGTTGTCACTGTAGATGAAGAAGTGGGAATGCTTGGTGCCGTTGCACTGGATACTTCCGTACTTACCGGCAAGCGTATGATCAACATCGATTCCGAAGAAGAAGGGATTTTTCTTGTAAGCTGCGCAGGCGGAGCCAGGATAGATTTTGAGTTCCCCATGACAAAGGTCGAGCCCGGTGAAGGCGTTTCCTACGAGATTTCCGTATGCGGTCTTTTGGGAGGTCATTCCGGTACAGAGATCCACAAGGGAAGAGCCAATGCCATCTGCCTTGTGGGAGATATCTTAAAGAAACTGGCCGATGCAAAGCTTCTTCTCGCCATTAACGATATTAAGGGCGGTGTGGCAGACAATGCCATTGCGGACTCCTGCAGCGCCACGGTCCTTTGCAAACCCGTGGAAAAAGAACTCTTTGAGATAATCCGCTACGAAGTCCTTGAAAAGTACCTTACCGTAGAGACCAAGGCACAGATCACCATGACGGAAAAAGCACCTGCTGCAAATAACGGCAGCTGGTATGCAAATCCGGACTACACTTTATCCGGTTTCCTCTCCGCACTTCCAAACGGTGTTATCGCCATGAGCGCAGACATTGAAGGCCTTACGGAGACTTCCCTTAACAGGGGTATCATCAGTATGGATGATTCCAAGGTGACCCTTTCCGTATCCGTCCGCAGTAATGTGGATGCCAAGAAAGCACGTCTTCTCTACGAACTTAAGAACATTGCCGAAGAGTACGGAGTTTCCACCCGCGTACACGGAGATTACCCCGGCTGGGCTTACAGAGAGAATTCTCCTTTAAGAGACAGAATGGTATCCGTTTACAGGGAAGTGTACGGCAAAGAGCCTGAGATCCAGGCACTTCACGCAGGTCTTGAGTGCGGTGTGTTTGCGGGAAAGATAAGCGATCTTGATTGTGTTTCCTTCGGACCGAACATGTTCGATATACATACCACCAAAGAGAGACTTTCTTTGAGCAGTGCCAAGAGGACCTGGGACTATCTTGTCAAAGTACTGGGATAACCCGGTTA
Organism: Lachnospiraceae bacterium; assembly: GCA_016280465.1. Taxonomy (GTDB): domain Bacteria; phylum Bacillota; class Clostridia; order Lachnospirales; family Lachnospiraceae; genus UBA1258. The sequence continues at coordinate 21,706 of JAEEGT010000134.1, forward strand.
TTGTTATATTTACACAAATACAAGCGCCGATTTTCGGCGCTTTTTTTGTTGCCAAAACCGATGTGATTTGGTACGATTTAGGAAACTGAATATATAATTTTAGTTTCCACAAAAGTTCATTGCTTTTACCATTGACCGGGAAAATCACCCATACAATCGAGAGGTATTTATGGCAAGAGTATCTAAAAGTATCGATGAGATCAAAGAAGAGATCATGCGTGCCTGCATCGTTCTTTTTAATGAAAAGGGTCTCAAATTCACCATGGATGATGTGGCGGGACACTGTCACATAAGCAAAAAAACAATGTATGTGGTCTACTCCGACAAGGAAGACCTGTTTCTTGCTGTGGTGGACTATCTGTTCGACGGCATCAAGGAAAGTGAGAGAGAGGTCATGAAGGACCAGAGCCTCACCACTCTTGAAAAGATCCGCAAGATCTTAGGCGTTATGCCCGAAAGCTACAAAGAACTGGATTTCGGAAAGATGTACCTTCTTAAAGACAAGTATCCTTCCATCTATGAGAAGGTGGAAAAGCGCCTTGAAACAGGATGGGAGACCACCATCGAGCTCATGGAGCGGGGCATTAAGGAAGGGGTTTTAAAGCCCGTGGATATTTCTATCGTAAAGCTTCTTTTTGAAGCCACCATAGAGCAGTTTTTCAGAAGAGACATCATCTCAAAGAGCAAACTGTCCTATCGTGAAGCCCTGGACCAGGTGGTTGACATAATAATTGAGGGCATCAGGAAGTAACACATTCGGGGGAATCTATGTCAAACAGAGTATATTTTAACAACGACTGGCTCTTTACCGACTCCTTTGAGGACTCCTTTATGGCGGAAGAGTGCGATACTTCGGCTTTTACCCGGGTGCGCCTTCCTCATACCGTTAAGGTCACACCCTTTAATTACTTCGATGAGAGCGAGTATGCCTGCGTCAGTGCATACCGTAAGGAGTTTACGGCGCCGGCGGAGTGGGAAGGTAAGTCCGTGCGCCTTACTTTTGAAGGTGTAGCCCACGAGGCTAAGCTTTTTGTGAACGGGAAACCGGTATTCACCCACTGCTGCGGCTATACGGCCTTTACGGCGGACTTAAGTGAGATCCTTAAATTCGGGGCAAAGAACGTCATCGCCCTCAGAGTGGACAGCAATGAAACCCTTGATCAGCCGCCCTTCGGTTTTGTGATCGACTACATGACCTACGGCGGAATATACAGGGATGTTTATTTTGAAGTCAGCGACACAAGATATATAGAGGATGTGTTCTTGCATTGTGACATCGATGCGGACCCCTATATACTCACCGGCGAGGTGACTCTTTCAAAGGCCTGTGCAGGGGAACTGTCGGAGCTTGAATTAAGAGTGTCCGTTGACGGCAGGGAAGCGGGGATAAAGCCCGCGGCGGGCCTTAATACCGTATTCTCCATGCCCGTCAAAAATGTGGAACTTTGGGATCTTGATACCCCCACTCTGTATAATGTAAAGATTGGTTTACATAAGAAGGGAAATCCGGACCCCACGGATGAATATATCGTAAGATTTGGGTTCAGAAAATCCGAGTTTAAGAAAGACGGTTTCTACCTTAACAACCGAAAGGTCAAGATCCGTGGCTTGAACCGTCATCAGAGTTACCCCTATGTAGGCTATGCCATGCCTGCATCCATGCAGGAGATGGACGCCCTTGTCCTTAAGAACGAGCTTGGCCTCAATGCGGTCAGGACCTCCCACTATCCTCAGTCAAGGCATTTTGTGAACAAATGCGACGAACTGGGACTTTTGGTGTTTACGGAGATCCCCGGATGGCAGCATATCGGCGGTGAGAACTGGCAGAGCAGAGCTGTCCAGAACGTTAAAGACATGGTGCTTCAGTACAGAAATCACCCTTCGATCATACTCTGGGGTGTGCGTATCAACGAATCCGCCGATAACGATGCTTTTTACAAAGAAACCAACGAAGCGGCCCGTAAGCTTGATCCCACACGCCCCACAGGCGGTGTGAGAGCCCTTAAAAAGTCAAGCTTCCTGGAGGATGTCTATACCTACAACGACTTTGTTCACGAAGGTGACAATAGAGGGTGCGAGCCCAAGAAAAAGGTTACTTCCGACGTAAACAGACCCTATCTTGTCAGCGAATACAACGGACACATGTATCCCACCAAAGCCTTTGACGACGAGGAACAGCGCAGGGAACACGCCATAAGACACGCCAATGTTCTTGATGCCATCGCAGGGGGCAAGGACATAGCGGGATCTTTCGGCTGGTGCATGTCTGACTACAATACCCACAAGGATTTCGGCAGCGGAGACCGTATCTGCTACCACGGCGTCCTTGATATGTTCAGGAACAAAAAGACCGCCGCATATGTATATTCCGCTCTCGGAAACCGGGAGGATGTGCTTTATCTTTCTTCTTCCATGGATATAGGTGAGCACCCGGCCTGCAACAGAGGCATCACCTGGATATTTACCAATGCGGATTCCGTTAAGATGTACAAAAACGACCGGTTCATAAAGGAGTATTTCCCCAAGGCTTCACCCTACAGACACCTGTCTCACGGTCCCATCATGGTGGACGATTTCATCGGAGACGCGGTGGATGCGGGAGAGCAGGGCTCCAAGGGCTACAAGAAGGCATTAAAGGAAGCCCTCAACATTGTGGCCATATACGGCATGAGCCATCCGCCCAAGAGATTCTACGCTCTGGTGGCAAGACTTGTGATCTTCCATCACATGAATCCTGCCCTGGCGGTGCCCCTTTACAACAAATATGTGGGTGACTGGGGCGGAGCTGCCACTGAATACAGATTCGAGGCCGTCAAGGACGGCAAGGTGGTAAAGACCCTTACAAAGAAGCCCGTAAAGAGCCTGCATCTTGAGGCTGTCCCCGACAGAACTATCCTTACGGAAAAAGAAACCTATGACGTGGCGGCCATAAGGATCAAAGCCGTGGATGATAACGGAAATGTGGCTTGCTTCTTTAACGAACCCCTTAATATAAGCGTATCTGGAAGCCTGGAACTTATCGGTGAACCGGTGGTGGGCTTTAAGGGCGGTATGTGCGGAGTCTACGTAAAGACCCTGGGAGAGGGAAGCGGTACCGTAACTCTTTCCAATGCCCAATGTGGAAGTACGACCCTCGAATTTACCGTTCGCAAAGAGAGCGTGAATGAAATATAAAGCCCAAGACTTAACAGGAGGACCCAAATGGAAAGATCCAAGATCATCTTTGGTAACGAGATATCAAAAAAAGATTATAAAAAAGCCTGCAGATCCAAGGCTAAATATGCCCGTAAATACGGCGATGATTCCGCAGCGGATTATCCCGTAAAGTTAAGTAAGAACCCCTATATCGGGGACTCTCTCGGAGTAGTTAACGTACTGGTGGGGGACCTTTCAAAGAACGCTCATTACGACAGTTCCGTGGATTCTTCCACCCTTGACTGGGACAGGGAGAATGGGATCATTGTGGGTAATATCAGGATGGGCTTCGGACACTACCGTATTTCTATGGCCATAGCTTCGGCTGCCCGTTCCATGGGACTTATCCCTTATTGGATGGATCTTAATTCATACGGAGAGACCACCTGCACCAAGGTCATAGGCGGTCAGAACGACCTGTACTCCTTGGGATCAAGACTTTCCAAGAACCCCATATTCAACAAGCTTGTCTGGGAACCCATGAACTACGAAGGCTTCAGGGCCCTTTCCTACAATGCTTCGGATCAGAAGAATGCGGAACTTATGGCTCCCGTATTTAAGAACGTGCCCAAGGACATCCCCCTTGTGGGAACCCATGCCTGGCCCGCTCAGGCAGCCATTCACGCAGGGGTAAAATATGTTGTCAACGCGATCCCCGACAACTGGCCCATGGCCCTTCACTTAACGGAAGGAGCCGTACATACCATTCAGTGTAAGAACGCATACCAGGGCTACAGGATCTTAAACGGCATGAACAAGGATAAGGTGAACCTTCCCATGCCCGCAGACAGCCTGATTTACACCGGACATTACATCGACCACGAGCTGGTTATAAACATCGACAGGGACTGCGATGCCAGGATCAGACGTAAAGAAAGCGGAAAGCCCATGAGGTTTCTTCTTACCATAGGCGGCGCCGGCGCTCAGAAAGAGATCTTTTCAGCTATCATAAAGCACCTGATCCCCTTCATCAAAGAAGGCAAAGCTGCTCTCTATGTGAATGTGGGAGATTACAGAGGAGTCTGGGATGCCCTTAAGACAGAGATCCCGGAAATGGCCGCCCTTTCAACGGATCATATGGACAACTGGAAGGAAACCGAGGAGTTCGCCACAAAGGCTCTGGATGAAAATACCGATGTTACCGGGGTTCACGGTTTCTGGCACAAGAACATCTTCGAGGCGGTCTACTGCACCAATCTTTTGATGAGAAGCTGCGACGTAATGGTGACTAAACCCAGTGAACTTGCTTTTTACCCCATTCCAAAGCTCTTTATCAGAAGAGTGGGCAAGCATGAGATGTGGGGCGCCATCCACTCAGCGGAGATGGGCGACGGAACCCTTGAATGCAGGGACATCCCCCACACATTGCAGATGGTGGATCTCTTTATGAACAGCGAATACGAACTTAAAGATATGTGCGAGAGCATAAAAGAGAACAATAAGATCGGTCTTTACAGCGGGGCCTACAAGGTCGTGGAAGCGGCAATGGCTCTTAAGAAAGGATAAGGGAGGTGCCTATGATCTTTGTCAGGGACAATAATTTTATCCTGAACACCAAAAACACAAGCTATGCATTCGGCACCACCAAGGAAGGGATGCTTGAGCACCTTCACTACGGAAGCAGGGTGTCTGTGGACGATGAAACGGCTGCGGATGCGCTTCGTGCCATGCACGAAAAGATAAGCCACGGCAAGGGTACGGCGGTTACCTATGAGCCAGGCTCCGTTACCGCAACGGAGGATATGCTCTTAGAGGTATCATCCCTTGGAAAGGGTGATTACCGCGAGCCCTTTGCCATCATAGAATATGCGGACGGCAGCAGAACTACCGACTTTATCTTTGACTCTTACGAAGTGTATGAAGGTCCGGTCAGTGCAAAGACTCTTCCCACTGCCGTTAGTGACGGTGAGGAAAAGAGCGGGTGCCTGAGAGTCACTCTCAAAGACAGGCATAAACCGGTGTACCTTGACATGTACTATACGGTCTTTGAAAACTGTGACGTCATCGGGCGCCGTAGCACCGTAAGGAATGAGGGCGAGGAACCCGTTAAGCTCCTTAAGCTCATGAGTACCCAGGTGGATATTGACGACTGCGGGCTTACCTTTACCACCTTCGGCGGCAACTGGGCAAGAGAGATGCACAGACATGATACGGTGGTGACCCACGGGACGTTGGTAAACAACACCTTTGCGGGAGTATCCTCCAACAGGAACAATCCCTTTGTTATGTTAACCTATCCCGACACCTGTGAAAGCTCCGGCGAAGGGTACGGTTTCAATCTTATCTATTCCGGAAATCACTACGAAAGTGCGGGAGTGGGAAGCTTCTACAAGACAAGATTCCTATCCGGTATCGATCCCACTTACTTTTCCGTGATCTTGAATAAAGGGGAGAACTTCGAGGCACCGGAGGCCGTAATGACCTTCTCCGCCAAGGGTTATCGCGGCATATCCCTTAACATGCAGCACTTTGTCCGCAGGCATATAGTCCGCGGTGAGTATAAGTACAAGCACCGTCCCATCCTTCTTAATTCCTGGGAGGCGGCTTACTTTAACATCAACGAGTCAAGACTCCTTTCCCTGGCAAGAAAGGCTGCGGAAGCGGGAATCGAGCTCTTTGTAATGGATGACGGCTGGTTCGGAGAGAGAAACGATGATACCTGCTCTCTCGGAGACTGGTATGTAAACAAAAAGAAACTTCCCGGCGGTATCGAAGGCCTGGCTGCCAAGATACACGAACTGGGCCTTGATTTCGGTATCTGGGTTGAGCCGGAGATGATCTGTGAAAACAGTGATCTTTTCAGAGCCCATCCCGAGTACGCCATGAAGATCCCCGGGCGGGATCATTCGGACTGCCGCAATCAGATGGTGCTGGATCTTACAAATCCCGAAGTGGTGGAGTATGTAAAGAACGCCATGCGAAGCGTGTTCTCCTGCAAGGGCGTTAACTACGTCAAGTGGGATATGAACAGACTCCTGTCCGATGTGTTCTCAGGGGTTCTTTCTCCCGAAAGACAGGGAGAGACGGCCCACAGATATGTTCTGGGACTTTACAACATATTAAAGACTCTTACGGAGGAGTTCCCGCACATTCTTTTTGAAGGCTGTGCTTCGGGAGGAGACAGGTTCGACCTGGGTATCCTTTGTTACATGCCTCAGATCTGGGGAAGTGACGATACCGATGCCATGGAGCGCACAAAGATCCAGACAGGCTACAGCTACGGCTACCCCATGTCCACTGTAACAGCACATGTTTCCGCCTGCCCCAATCACCAGACTTTAAGAAACACACCCCTTGATACCAGGTTTAACGTGGCGGCCTTCGGGGTATTCGGTTACGAGATCAATCTCTGTGAGTGTACCTCCGAGGATTTCAAAGCGATAAAGCAGCAGGTTGCCACCTACAAGGAATGGAGAGACGTGTTCTTTTTCGGAGATTTCTACAGAGTGGGAGAGAAACAGTGGATGGCTGTTTCGCCCGATAAGAAACGAGCGGTGGCCATGGTCTGGAACGAAATGTGCAACCCCAACGATTTCTACGGAAAGCTTCGCACCGTGGGACTTGAGGATTCCTTTGATTACCACGTGTTCAACATCCAGTTAAAGCACAACATCAAGGAGTTCGGAGATCTGGTGAACCAGGTTGCTCCTTTTCACATCCGGAAGGATTCCTTCCTTCACAACACCATCGCCAGGTTCTACAAGATGGACGGCGAGGTGGAAGACTATGTGGTTAGCGGATCACTCTTAAACAACGCGGGAATCAAGCTGACCCAGGCCTTCGGCGGCACCGGCTATAACGGTGAAACAAGACTGTTCCAGGATTTTGCTTCGAGACTTTACTTTATCGAGGCTGTGGATAAATAACGTAAAACATTTTACTTTCAGGAGGTTACCCCATGAATCAGGAAAAGAAAAACATGATTTTCTATCCTCTCGGCACGGTGGGTCGTGACATGATCTATTCACTGTTTACGAACTACATCATGCTCTTTATCCTTTACACCAGAAATCTTACTTCCGCGCAGCTTGGCGCGGTTACCGCCATTATGGTTGCGGCCAGAGTGTTCGATGCGTTGAACGATCCCATCATGGGTAACATCATTGAACGTACCAGGAGCAAATGGGGCAAATTCAAGCCCTGGCTCCTTATCGGTGTTCTTTCCACCTGCGTGGTTGTTTATCTTGCATTTAACACCGATCTCACGGGATGGAGCTTCATCATTTTCTTTGGCGTGATCTATTTCATGTATTCCATTACCTACACCATGCACGATATCTCCTACTGGGGCATGGTTCCCGCTCTTTCAAGAGACGGCGACAAGCGTAATGCCTTCACCGCAAGAGCAACTCTCTTTGCAGGTATCGGCGGAACCCTTGCTTCCGTTCTTATCCCTGTGTTCACCGCAGGTGAGCATGCCATCGGAGGCACCACAAGAGTTGCTTACGGACGTATTGCACTTATCATCTGCATCATCACTCCTTTGTTCATTCTTTTCCCTCTCATCGGTGTAAAAGAAAACAGGGACGACATGCAGACCGAGGCTCCCAAGGTAAGCTTCAAGAAGATCGTAAAGACCATCGGAGGCAACGATCAGCTCCTTTGGATCTGCCTTATCTTCCTGCTTCAGCAGATCGGTAACGGAATAGTTCTGGGCGGTGTTGGTGCCAACTATATCTACTTTGAGTTTGGCTACGAAGGCGGCCTTTACGGAACCTTCCAGACCATCGGACTTATGGCTACCGCCTTCCTGATGATATTTTATCCCATGCTTTCCAAGAAGTTCCACAGAAGAAAGCTGGTATTTTCCATGGCTGTCATCGCAACAGCAGGTTATGCGGTCCAGATCCTTGCAGGTATCCTGATGCCTGCCGTTACCCTTAAGTTCTGGATCCTTACCGCAGGCTTTATGGCTGCAAACCTTGGTCAGTACGGTCTCTACCTCATCATGATGATCTCCATCATCAATACCGTAGAGTACAATGAGTTAAAGCACGGAACCCGTGACGAAGCCATCATTACCTCAATGAGACCCTTCCTTACCAAGATGGCAAGTTCTTTTACCGTTATCATCACCACGGTTTCTTATATCATCTGCCGTGTGACCAATTACACCAACGCCATCTCCGATTTCGAGAGAAAGGCCGAGACCGGCGAGATCGATGCGGCTACAAAGACTGCAGAGATCGCCAAGGTGGTAGGGTCCGTGGCAGAAGGACAGAAGATCGGTCTTTTGATGGCAATGACATTGGTTCCTTGCATCTTCATGCTTCTTTCCGCAATCCTTTACAGACGCTTCTACAAGCTGGATGAGGAAAGATACGATGAGATCTGTGCAGAGATCAAAGCACGCGGTTAATCGGAGGATATATGGACGCTGTTAAAGTAATAGAGATAAAGAAAAGCGTATATGAAAGCAACGACCGTGAAGCTGACAAACTGAGGGCAGAACTTAAGGCTAAAGGTATCTTTCTTTTGAACCTTATGTCATCCCCGGGAAGCGGCAAAACAACCACTTTAAAATCGGTCATAAATAAGTTAAAATCAGAGTATAGGATAGGCGTTATGGAAGCGGATATCGATTCCGACGTGGATGCCCTTACAATAGCCAGAGAGACCGGCGTAAAGTCCATTCAGCTTCACACCGGAGGTATGTGCCATCTGGATGCCGGTATGACCAGACAGGGCCTTGACGAACTCATCGATTCGGACATCGACTTTGCCATCCTTGAGAATGTGGGCAATCTTGTATGCCCCGCGGAATTTGATACGGGAGCCACCAAGAATGCCATGATCCTGTCCGTTCCTGAAGGACATGACAAGCCCTTAAAATACCCGCTCATGTTTTCCATATGCGACCTGGTGCTCATCAACAAGATCGATGTAATGCCTTATTTCGATTTTGACATGGAAGCCTGCAAGAAGAACATATTAATGCGCAATCCCAAAGCAACAATCATTCCCATCTGTGCAAAGACAGGAGAGGGTATCGATGAGTTTGCAAATTGGTTGCGTGAAGAAATCTCAAAGAACAGATAAGGAGGCAAAATGGCAGGAACAGATCCCAATTATCCGTTAAGACCCGACAATGCAGACGTTTCGGGCCCCATGAAGGAGAACATTGCCAAGCTTGGCAAGCTCATTACAGACCGTATTCCCATTAAGCTGGGACTTGCCAAAGTAACCAAGGACGACCCGGAATACTGGGCTGTTAAGATCCTTTGCTACGACGATGACAATATCGCTAAATTTGTGATAGATAACTTCAAAGCTATCCGTAAACCCAAAACCTTTGCGGATCTTAAGAAAAGCTCCGGCATGTCCGATGAGGAATTGACCGCCATGCTTGACAAGATCTCTTATACTGGTCTTGTGGAATATAACTGGGAGAATGAAAAGCACGAGAAACAGTGGGTGCTTCCCATGTTCGTGCCCGGATCCGGAGAGTTTTCCAACATGAACTTAAAGCTCATCGACGAGCATCCGGAACTCGGTATGTTCTTTGAGCATATGACCAGACTGCCCCTTGAGAAGGTTACCCCCATGGTTCCTCCCGGAGGAGCCGGCATCGGTATGCATGTCATTCCCGTACAGAAGGAAGTGGACATGTGCAACGAAGCTGTCTCCATCGAGAAGATCTCTCACTGGCTTGACAAGTATGAAGGCAAGTATGCTGCTTCTCCCTGCTCCTGCCGTCGCTCGCGCATGACCTACGACGAAGGCTGTGCCGATGATTTCCACGACTGGTGTATCGCCGTGGGTGATATGGCGGACTATGTTGTGGAGACCCAGAAGGGCGGAAGATACATCACCAGAGAAGAAGCTCTCGAGATCCTTAAAAAGGGCGAAGAGAACGGTTTCGTGCACCAGATAACCAACATCGACGGAGAGGACAAGATCTTCGCCATCTGTAACTGTAACGTCAACGTTTGCTACGCACTCAGGACTTCACAGCTTTTCAATACACCAAACATGTCTGCTTCGGCTTACAGAGCCCATGTGCAGAAAGAAAAATGCGTTGCCTGCGGCCGCTGCGTAGAGGTCTGCCCCGCCGGTGCTCTTTCTCTCGGTCAGAAACTCTGCAAGGCTGACGGAACTCAGGTTAAGTATCCCAAGCACCTTCTTCCTTCGGATAAACCCTGGAGCAAGGATGACTGGGACTGGGACTACAGAGACAATAACCGTAAGGAGACCCATGAGTCCGGCACCGCACCCTGTAAGACAGCCTGCCCCGCACATATCGCAATCCAGGGCTATTTAAAGCTTGCTTCCCAGGGTAAATACACCGAGGCTCTGGCTCTTATCAAAAAGAACAATCCTCTTCCCGCAGTCTGCGGACACATCTGTAACAGACGTTGTGAGGATGCCTGCACCAGAGGCACCATAGACGAAGCCATCGCCATCGACGAGGTCAAGAAATTCATAGCCATGAAGGATATGGATGCAGAGACCCGTTATATTCCCAAGAAAGTCATTCCCAAGGTTCAGGGAGAATTCGAGGAGAAGATCGCCATCATCGGCGCGGGCCCCGCAGGTCTTTCCTGTGCTTATTACCTGGCTGAGCGAGGCTATCGCCCCACCATATTCGAGAAGAAAGCCCGTCCCGGCGGTATGCTCACTTACGGTATCCCTTCTTACAAGCTTGAGAAGAATGTTATCGACGCCGAGATCGAGATCATGAAGATCATGGGCGTTGAGATCAAGTGCGGTATCGAAGTGGGTAAGGACATCACCCTCGACGATCTCCGTAAGGAAGGCTACAAGGCTTTCTATATTGCCATCGGATGTCAGGGCGGCCGTAAGGTGGGTGTTCCCGGCGAAGAGGGCAAGGATGTTGTTACGGCGGTTGATTTCCTTCGTGAAGTCAATGCCAACGAAAAATATGATATCAAGGGCGATGTGGTTGTCATCGGCGGCGGTAACGTAGCCATTGACTGTTCCCGTGACGCCGTAAGAGTGGGAGCTCCCAATGTTACCCAGGTTTCCCTTGAAACCAGGGATATCATGCCCGCAGCGGTCTATGAGATCGAAGAGGCTGAAGAAGACGGAGTTAAGTTCTTCGGCGGCTGGGGACCCAAGGAAATTCACCGCGATGAGAACGGCGTTCTCAAGGCCATCACCTTTAAGAAATGTACAAGTGTCAAGGATGCGGACGGAAGATTCAATCCTCAGTACGACGAATCCGATACCATGACCATCGACTGTGCCCACGTTGTTCTTGCGGTAGGTCAGTCCATTGTATGGGGAGACCTTCTTAAGGGCTCCAAGGTTGAACTTGGCCGCGGTAACGGCGCCATTGCAGATCCCAAGACCTATCAGACGGCAGAGCCCGACATCTTTGTGGGCGGTGACGTTTACACAGGTCCCAAGTTTGTTATCGATGCCATTGCGGCAGGTAAGGAAGCCGCAACCTCCATCCACAGATTTGTACAGCCCCATGCTTCCCTCACCATCGGAAGAAATCAGAACTATTACGTGGAACTCAACAAGGATGACATCCTGGTTGAAAGCTACGACAATTCCTCCCGCCAGATCCCGGGATACAAGGAAGGAGCCGACAAGAGATCCTTCAGAGACAACAAACTTGTATTTACCGAGGAACAGGTTAAGAAGGAAACCGCAAGGTGTCTCGGATGCGGTGCTACGGTTGTGGACCAAAACAAGTGCGTAGGCTGCGGACTTTGCACCACCAGATGCGAATTCGATGCCATCCACTTGGAGCGTGATGTACCCGAAGCATCCACCATGCGAAAGAGCGAAGACAAATTAAAGTACATCCTTCCCAACGGTTTGAAGCAGGCCATCAAGGTCAGAATCAAACCTAAAAAGAACGAAACGTGGGAATAAGCGATGCACGAACTTGGAGTGGTTTTTCACATAATCGATGACGTTACGGAAGTTGGCCGTGAGAACGATCTTACGAACATACAATCCGTTACGCTTCAGCTCGGAACCGTTTCCGCGGTGGTTCCGGAACTTCTCACCGACTGCTGGAAGTGGGCGGTGAAGAAGACGGAACTTCTCAAGGAAGCCGAGCTGATCATAGAACCAATCGAAGCGGTCTCACATTGTGAGGATTGCCTGACGGATTTCGATACCGTGGCAAACGGAAAGATCTGTCCCAACTGCGGGAGCGGAAACACCTTTCTTTTGCGGGGCAACGAATTCATGATAAAAGAGATCGCCGGAAACTAAAACAGGGAGGAAAAAATATGTTATTCCAGTTGTACAGTTCCCATGCGTCCATGCAGCTGATCGGATGGCTGTTGGTATTCATCGGCCTTATCCTCATTAACGAGATCGGACGCCGTACCAAAGCAGGCGGTTTGACGGTATTTGTAGTCATCCCCACCATCTTAACAATCTACTTTATCCTTGCACATGCAGGACTTTTCGGAGGCAAAGACAATCCTACCGTTGCCTACATGGACGGATGGTTCCATTACTTCAAGCTCTATGCCGCTGATATCGGCTGCGTAGGCTTCATGATGATCAAGTATAAATGGGGCATCGGAAAGGAGAAATGGTTTAAGTGGTTCCCCTGGTTCATCGTTGCAGCCAATATTATGATCGCCAACGTTTCCGATCTTGAGTCTGCTTTTGCGGCATACAAGATTACCGGCGACTTAAGCGGTGCATGGTGGGCTTCCAACGAAGGCGTATTCATCTACGGCGGATGGTGGAATGTACTCAATGCCATTGCAGGACTTATCAATATCTTCTGTATGACAGGCTGTATCCACCTTTATACATCCAAGGACAAGAACAAGTCCGATATGCTCTGGCCGGATATGACCATCTGGTTCATCCTTGCATATGATGTATGGAACTTCGAGTACACCTACTTAAATCTTCCTACACACACCTGGTATTGCGGTGTTGCTCTTTTACTTGCTCCTACCTTTGCCAACGCATTATGGAACAAGGGAGCATGGATCCAGAACCGTGCCAATACCCTTGCTATCTGGTGCATGTGGGCTCAGGTAGTGCCGCTTTTCCAGTTAAAGGGTACTTTTGCAGCCGTTCTTCCTTCTGTTTACGGAGGAGCTACCAAAGCAGGTATCACCACAATGGATCTCTACGACAAAGCCATTACTCTTTTCAATTCGGGTGACGGAAAGACAGCCAAGGCAGGACAGATCATCTCGGGCATGGGCATAACGGCAGATCCCAGAGCCCAGGGTGTTGTTGCCATCCTTGCCCTCATAATGAACGTTGTCTGCATCGCAGTCATCATCAAGAGAAGCGTTGCAATGAAGGCTAACCCTTATTCCAACGAAGTATTTAAGGGTACCAGAGATTATGAAGAAGCAATAGCAAGAAGAGCTTAATACAAACAAATCAATCATTTTAAGGAGGATACTGCTATGGAGCAGCGTATGCGCCCGATCTTTTCCAAGAAATTCCCTGAAATCAAGATCAGAGTAATTCCCGGACACTTTGTAACTTCCCACTCACATATCAATTACTATGTTGATATGACAATGACAAAAATGCGCGGAAGCGAAGCGAGAAATGTGGCGAAGGCCATAGCATCCAAGTATTCCTCCAATACTGTGGTTGATACCATAGTGTGCATGGACGGATGTGAAGTGATAGGTGCTTATCTTGCGGATGAGCTTACCAAGAACGGTATCGTATCCATGAACGCACACCGTACCATCTATGTTGTGAGCCCCGAGTTTAACTCAACGGGACAGATCATCTTCCGTCAGAACATCACCCCCATGATCGAAGGCAAGAACGTATTCCTGCTCCTTGCTTCCACCACCACGGGTATGACACTGACCAGATGTCTTCGCTGCATAGACTATTACGGCGGTCACATTACGGGGATCACCTCCATATTCAGCATGATCAATTCCATTTGCGGCATTCACGTGTCCAGCCTCTTTAAGGCGGGAGATCTTCCCGAATACAAGGCTTACAGCCACGAGGACTGCCCCATGTGCAAGGAAGGTGTTCCCATTGATGCTTTCGTAAACGGTTACGGTTATTCCGAACTTCACTAGAAAAAGCACACCGGATTAAAATAACGAAACTTAAAATAACCCTTTTCTTTGTCTATAATCCTGTTAAAGGTCGATGATATCGACGGGAAGGAAGACAATGAAAAAGGGTTATTTTTTTGCATTGCTTTTTACTTTGATCCTGGCCGCAGGCTGTGGGAGCAAAGAAGATAAAAAGGAGAGTGAAGATATGAACAAAGCCCCTATGACCGATGTTTTGGAAGAAAACGTTCCAATACCCGAGGGCTATTCCCTTTTCTGGCACGATGAGTTTAACGGAGACAAGCTGGACACTTCCGTATGGTCCAAAGAGATCCACAAGCCCGGTTTTGTCAATCATGAACTCCAGGAATATACTGTCTCCCCCGATAATATATTTGTTAAAGACGGCTGTCTTACCATTAAAGCCATCAAGACCGTGGATGAAAACGGTAAGGTGCATTACACCTCCGGAAGACTTAACACCAATTATGCCATGATGTTTACCTACGGTAAGGTCGTGGTGGGAGCCAAAGTCCCAAAGGGCAAGGGTCTCTGGCCCGCAGCCTGGATGATGCCTTGCTCCAACTCAAATTACGGACAGTGGCCTCTGGGCGGGGAAATTGACATAATGGAGGTTATCGGAAGCGACACGACCACCGCTTACTCCACCATCCATTACGGCCTTCCCCACGAACAGCAGCAGGGGATAAAAA
>JAEEGT010000135.1 GCA_016280465.1 Lachnospiraceae bacterium
ATAGGGAACATGTCCTATATACTTCTTTTGGGGCCCATGCTTGAGGAAAAGTACGGATACAAAAAGATCCTGGAGATCATAGCCGTTACGGCGGTCATCACCGCGGTGGTGAATTACATTTTCTTTCCGAATGTGGCTCTTTGCGGGGCCAGCGGAGTGGTCTTTGCTTTTATCCTCTTAACGTCCTTTACGAGCTTTAAAGAAGGTGAGATACCCATCACCGTTATCCTTGTGGCACTGATCTTTATTGGACAGCAGGTATATGACGGACTGTTCCTGAACGATAATATCTCCAATCTTTCACATATACTGGGAGGTATTGTTGGCGCAGTCATGGGATATAATCTTAACAGAAGATCCAAAAACGGGAGGTAAACATGCTGAATATCGAAAGATACAATTCTCATTCATTTAAGGAACTCATCGATCTCCTCAGGGGAAAGAACGTTTTCGTGCAGACCCACAATTATCCGGATCCCGATGCCATCGGTGCGGGCTTTGGATTTCAACAGCTCCTTAAAGCCTACGGCATCGAGGCAAAGCTTTGCTACCACGGAAAGATCGACCGCCTGAATACAAGAAAGATGATCGAACTTCTGGATATAGAGATCTTTTCCAAGGATGAGCTGGAAGGCTCCATGGGAGAGGATGATCCCATCATCTGCATAGACTCACAGAAGAACGGCGGTAATATCCTGGATCTTATCGGAGATGAGGTTGCCTGCATAGATCATCATCCCACAACTGAAGCCGTGGATTATTTTTACAAGGATGTGCGGATGGTTGGAAGCTGCGCATCACTGATAGCCGTTTATTTCGAGGAGAATGGGATCACACCCGCTCCCAAGACCGCAACAGCGCTTTTGTACGGTCTCCAGATGGATACCAGCGGCTTTACGAGAGGCGTAACGGATCTTGACATCAGTGCTTTCGGATATCTTCACAATCTGGCAGACAAGGATATCCTTTCAAGACTTGAGCAGAACCAGATGGAATTTACGGATCTTAAGGCATACGGCGCCGCCATCGAGAATATCCAGGTCTATGACAAGATGGGCTTTGCTTTTATTCCCTTCCCCTGTCAGGATGCTCTGATCGCCATTACCTGTGATTTTATCCTTTCCCTTGAGGAAGTGGATGTGGCCATCGTTTATTCCAAACGTGACAACGGATACAAGTTTTCCGCACGGTGTGAAAACTATATCAAAGACGTGGACTGCGGAGTCCTGCTTGCCAAAGCTCTTGAGGGTATCGGTACCGGCGGCGGACACTCTTTTATGGCCGGCGGTTTTCTTCCGGCAGAGGGAGTTGCGTCTCTTGGTGCCAATCCGGATGAAGTGCTCATAGAACGGTTTATGAATGCCAAGGAGTCCATGGACCTTAATAGTTGATTGCTATGGAATTGTTAACAGATTTGTGCTATCATAATCTTTGATTATGGATGATGGAGGTGGACAATGTTTGCCACACTTATACCTTTGTTTGACAAAGAAATGGCAGTAGGTGCTTTTTCCCTGTTTGCCCAGAAGGAGAACTACCTTTTAAGACCCAGCCTCATCGGCACCGGCAACTTTGACGGAGCCGGCAGGATAGACGGTCTGGAAGTTATTGAAAACACCGGCATCAACACCCTTTCGGAAGATAAGGATATTTTCGTATCCATGAATGCGGTCTCCCTTTTTGTGGATATCGAATCCCAGTGTAAGGCTCCCGCAAACAGGATCGTTATCCTGATGGACAATTCCGTCAAGCCCGAGGAGATGTTCATCAAGCGTATAGATGAGCTCCTTGCCAAGGGATACCGTTTCGCCATCAGGAAGCTTCTTGTTTCCGATTTCGAAAGCTACAGAGAGATCATCAAGCGTCTGGATTACATTTTCCTTGATTACAAGCGCATTGATATTTCCAAGGGCAAGATCTATTTCTCAAAGCTCTATCCCAAGATCAAGATGGTGGCTTTGAACATCGAGTCCATGGACACCTTTGAAAAACTTAAAGCCGAAGGCGGATATTGCCTCTACGAAGGCAGCTTCTACAGACTTCCCATCAAGAAGGGAACCACAGGAGAGATAGCGCCCGTCAAGGTCAATTACATCGAACTTCTGAACATCGTCAACGCCGACGATTTCGATCTTACCGAAGCAGCCGACATAATCGGCCGTGATACCGCTCTGGTAGTATCTTTGCTTCGCATGGTAAACAGGATGACCGTCAATAACGGTATCACCACCATCCGTCATGCGGCAGCCATGCTCGGTCAGACCGAACTCAAGAAATGGATCAACACGGCGGTTGCCGAGAAGCTTTGCGAGGACAGACCCAGCGAGGTTACCAGACTTTCCCTTATCAGAGCGAAATTTGCCGAGAACCTTGCGGAACTTTTCGATATGGGCGGTCTTGCACAGGAACTGTTCCTTATGGGACTTTTCTCAGTGCTTGATATAATCCTTGACAAGCCCATGTCGGAAGCGCTTAACATGGTCAAAGTCTCCAAGCAGATCGAGAGCGCACTTCTCAAGAATGAAGGCGATTTTGCCGTAGTCCTTGATTTTGTCAAGAATTACGAAGCAGCTAACTGGTCCGAGATCTCAAGACTCCTTATCGTGGAGAACATCGACATGGATGCGGTTTACGACAAGTACCTTGAAACCCTTAAATGGTTCAGGGATCTTTTCAGCAAAGATTGATATTGCAAAGTTTAAAAAATCATATATACTATTCAGGAAAAGCCGCTTTTTCAAGCGACTTTTTCGTTGCCTGAATTACGGTCACAAGGCCGGTTTTTAGGTTTAATGTATTAGAATAAAGGAGATTGGTAAAGTGAGTTGGTTTATTTTTGCATTGATCTGTGTTATGGGTTGGGGATGTGCGGACCTTTTTTACAAAAAAGGTACCGATGAGGATGACAGATATTCCCATTTAAAGATCGCGGTTTGGGTAGGACTTGTCATGGGAGTTTGTGCTTTTGCCCTGATGCCTTTGGCAGAGACCACCATGAGCCCTGCTGCTCTTGTTTCCAATGCGGTAAAGTATTCCCCCGCATCTTTGAGTTACATTATTTCCATGGTCATCGGATACGCAGGCTTGAGATATCTTGAGCTTTCCATCGTGTCCCCCGTTCAGAATGCTTCAGGCGCCATGTCCGCCATCTGTATGACTGTTTATTTTGTTGTTACAGGTGCCATGGGCAGCATTACCGAAGAGTTCGGTGTTCTTGATTTTGTGGGTGTAGCTTTTATAGTGGCAGGTGTGATCGCCCTTGCTGTTGTGGAAAAAAAACTTGCTGCAAGCGAAGAAGCAGGTGCCGACAAAAAGTACAAGTTCGGCGCATTGGCCCTTCTTTTCCCTATCCTTTACTGTGTCTTTGATACCATCGGAACCGCTGCGGACGGTATTATCCTGAATGAAGAAACAGGCTTGGGAATGGGAGAGATTGATGTTATAATATTATACGGACTTACATTCTTTGTGGCAGGCGTGATCTGCTGGATCTTTTTGTGGATCAGGACAAAGAAACCCTACAATCCCTTCGCAAAGAAGGAACTTACCAAGGGTATTGCCGCTGCCTGTGAAGAATTCGGTCAGGTATTCTATGTGTATGCCATGGCCAAAGAGCCTGTGCTTGCAGCTCCCATGGTGGCAAGCTACTGCATCGTTTCCGTTATCCTTTCAAGGATCTTTGTTAAAGAAAAACTCAAGGCATCCCAGTATGCCTGTGTTGTCTCCGTTATAATCGGTATCGTTCTTCTTGGTATTTCGGAGGGCCTTGGCGAGGCGTAACACAAAGGGGGTCAAATGAAAAAAGCATTAAAGGTATTGGGTATAGTTTTTGGTTCCTTAGCGGCGGTCTATCTCATATTTTTCGTCGTGAATGTTTTATGCAATGTTTTTCTAAGAAACTACATCAGATCCTTTGAACCGGTGGATTATACGGGTGAAGACCGTAGCGTTCCCGTGAAAGAGGACGGGTTTTATACCTTTGTCACCGATGAGGATCTGGAGGTCATGTACTTCACGGATATCCACATCGGCGGCGGCTTTTGGACCTACAAGAAAGATAAAAAGGCTATCTTTGAAGTAATGAGCATGCTTCAGAAAGAAAAGCCCGATCTTGTCATCCTCGGCGGTGACAATGTATATGCGGTACCGGGTATCGGTTACGGCGGCGGCTTTACCTTCAACAATAAAATGGTGGCAAAGACCGTTGTCACGCTGTTTAATCACGCTGGGGTTTATTTTTCAACGGTACTTGGAAACCACGACACGGAGGCCTTCGATTATTCAAAGCGTCAGTCCGTGGGTGAACTCTACATGAGCGATCAGTTTGAGTACTCCATATTTGAGGAAATGTTCACTGATCTTGATGCCACCACGATCCCCAGTGTTTCCAATCAGTTCATTCTTGTTAAGAACAGTGCGGGACATATAACCAAGGTGATCCTTCTCATAGATTCCAACGACTATGTGGATACTTCCCTCAGCGCCTCCATCAATCAGCGCTACGATGTGATCCACGATGCCCAGGTGGAATGGGCGGCGGGAGTCATAAAGGAGCTTTCCCGCAAGGAAGGGCTTCCCGAGGGAGAATACCTTAAGACCCTTCTTTTTCTCCATATTCCAGTAGGAGAGTACAAGGTGGCTCTTGACGAGCTTATCGAGGAAATACCCGACAACGGCGCAGGCGGCAGGCGGTATGTTAAGAGAGAGCCTGCGGGAGAGAACACGGAATTTGTTACCGGCTGGTGGGACGATGACAAGATCTACTACGGCGGATTGAACAACGGTATCGAGCCTGCCGATGAGGACTGCCTCTTTGAGGTGCTCTGCGACGATATGCACAGTGTGGAAGCCATGTTCTGTGGGCACGATCACTTAAACAACGTTTCCGTGAAGTATAAAGGTGTTCTTCTTGCCTATAATTACTCCATAGACAATTCCGCATATAAGGGCATAAACAGGGCGGGACTCCAGAGAGGAGCCAGTGTCATAACCATCAGGCCCGACGGCAGCTTCGAGCATGTGTATAAGAACACATACCTTGATTACGGCATTCCCACCGATAAGTTTTATGATGTATATTTGGACAGGCATCTGCACCCCGAGTGGTTCAGGACTGTTGAATAGACCGAGGTTTATATGGATCTTATTTTTGATATAGACGGTACATTGTGGAATACCACCGATGTGGTGGCCACTGCCTGGAACAGAGCGGTCAGGGAAAGCGGTCTTTCCGACCTATCGTCCCTTACGGTAACGGGCGATATGTTAAAGAAGGAATTTGGAAAGCCCATGGATGTTATCGCCGATGACCTGTTCGGTGACATCGATAAAGACGTTAAGGCTGATCTTTTAAAGCACTGTTGCAGATACGAGCATGAAGCCATAGAAAATTGTACCGACGATCTTACCTATAAGGGCGTGAGAGAGACCATGAGGCTTCTTTCAAAGAAGCACAGGCTCTTTATCGTCAGCAACTGCCAGGACGGGTATATCGAACTGGTAATGGCCAAGAACGGTATCACGGACATCATTGAGGACTATGAATGCTTCGG
>JAEEGT010000136.1 GCA_016280465.1 Lachnospiraceae bacterium
GATTACCTGCATTGAAATTGTTGCCCCGTTAAGGGGTTATATTTCATGGAGGTTTTTTTATGTCTTTTTTCAAAAGATACCTGAAGATAAGGTATCATCTCATAGGGATATTTCTGGCCCTTTTCATTCTTTCTTTTCCCACGGACAAAGCACACGCCGCCGGCTTTACCCACGTGCATACGAGCGCCTGTTATACAACAAAGAGTGTGACCTGCGATAACCACAGCTATTACACCATCAGCGGCCTTAGCCCCTACCACTGTTTCACCTGTCAGGTAATGCGAGACTTTTATGAGACCGCCTACTGGACAGTGTGCAATAACAGCGGCAAAAACGGCTACCCTTATTTTGAGCCCGATGATATATGGTACACACAGGTCTGTACGGTATGCGGCGCAACCAGAAGAAACGAGTCCCCCGGCTATTTTTCTCACAACGTAAACGTGACCGTATTAAACTGCGGCATGGATGAATCCTCCGTAGCTGCCACGGTTTCCCTGTCGAGTTCCGCTACAGACTGGACCAATTCTGCCGTTACCCTCACCGCAGGGGTGAACATTTCCGATCCTGCCTTCTCTCTTTCCGGTGCTCCCTATGATTTCGGTGCCGGTGCCACGGGCGACAATTCCTTCACCGTAAGCTCCAACGGAACCTATTCCGTCACGGTTCATTCCGCGGACGGCAGGAGTGCCACCGAAAGTATCACCATTTCGAATATCGATACCGTTGCTCCCTCTTTAGGGCTCTCTCTCAATACCGATGGATGGAGCGAAATCGGCATCACCGTCATCGCCGACGCATCGGATGGAGAGTCCGGTCTTTCGGATGCGGCCTTTTCTTTTAACGGTGGGGATTTTAATGCTTCAAACCAATTCACCGCCACAAGTAACGGCAACATGTCTGTCAGGGTTAAAGACAGGGCGGGAAACATCACCGAACAGTCCATAGCAGTTACCAAAGTTGGCAGAGATCCGGCAGTGATAGCAGCCGAGCGGGAAGCGGCCGAACGGGCCGCAGCGGAAAAAGCACGGCTTGAGCGGGAAGCCGCCGAACGTGAAGCCGCGGAGAAAGCGCGGCTTGAAAAAGGAGCTGCGGAAAGGACAAAAAAGGAAGCTGCGGCGAAGGCTGCCACTGGGAAAAAGGCTTCAAAAAAGAATACTGCTGACAAAAAAACAGGGACCAAAGATTCCTCTGAAAAAAAACAGTCCGAAGGGAAAGATGACTCCTTACCTGCATCGGTACCGGAAGATTCGGCGGCAGGAAAGGGTAACGAGGGCCCCGGATCTTCGGGCGGTAATTCAGGTTCGGACACTCCCGGCGATATCGGAAACTCAGGTACCGACGGCGTCCCCGATCCCACTTCCGTAAGCGATCTTACGGTCTCAGGCAACAACACAGGGGATGGGACGGATTCAGGCTCCGGCACTGCCGATGCGAACTCCGGCGCTCCGGGTGCGGGCTCAGGCACTTCCGATGCAGCTGCCGGTTCCGATACACTTGAAGCAGGCCGTGACGCTGCAGGATATTCCCTCGAAGAATACTCTAACCTCACGGACGAGGAAACCGCCGCAGGCCTTAAGACACTGCTTATGTCCGTCGGGAATGCACCCCTCTACGCAGGACTTCTTATGCTTATTTTAAGTGCCCTTTTCTTTTCCTTCTTTAACTATGTCTATGTGTCAACGGACGGACGAAAGTCTCCCGTTGCCATCGCAAAGATCAGGTACGATCGTTCAAAGGTACTTGTGATCTTTAAAAAAGAATCCCTTTCTTCTCACGGAAGATATCTTGTCTACCTTTCGCCCTGGGTCAAGCTCCTGGCAGGAAAGCGCCCGGTCTACGGACAGTTTGCGGACAAAAAAACGCTCCCCTTCCCTTTGGAGGGAGGAAGAGCGTTTACCTACTGACGCAGCCGCCTATTGGGTCTCTGAGACCTTTTTAAGTTCTTCGGCGTGAACCGCCGCAGCCTCGGGATTTCCCAGTTTCTCGTATATTCCGATCAAAGCCTTTAAGGGGATTTCGGTGTTATAAGTCAGGCATACCTCAGGTTTCGTCTCGTAGTGGGCGTTATAATACCATACGGAAGCTTCGCCGAGGTCCCCTTTTGCTTCGTAAAACTGACCCAGGATGGTGCAAAGTTCACTGCTGCCGCTTACGATTATGTCCTTGATGGAATATTTCATGAGTTCCACCGTGTTGTCCTCGATGACTGCGGTCTTTGCAAGGGCGATATAGGACAGGCGCAAAAGATCCTGATCCGCACCCTCTCGCTCGGAAAGTTCCTCAAAGAAGCCCTTGGCGGCAATGAAATTGTCTTCGGTGCCGGCCAGCAGCAATTCCCGCACATACATGGCCACAAGACGGTCGCTTAAACCCTGCCCGCTCTTTATGGTCTTTTCAAAAATCCTGATGTCACGGCCCGCATGGACTTCACCCTGATTGTGGATGATATCTATCTCACTGTCATATACCACGGGAAGGAGTCTAAGGGTTTCGTGAATGGGATCCACGAATTTATACTCCCGCAGGCGCTTAAACAGCTTCGGGCGGTACTCCGCGTCAAAATTGTAGACGGATCCGTTTGAGAGCTGATTGACGTAGCGCATCTCCACGATCTCGATCTGAGGATCCAGTATCGCTTTTAAAAGTTTAAACTTCCTGCGGTTTGCTTCGTCAATCTCTTCATCCGCATCGGCCACATAGATATAATCGCAGGTGGCTTTGCTCATGGAGAAATTCCTGGCAGCGGAAAAATCGTCTATCCATTGAAAATCGTACACCTTGTCAGTATATTCTTTCGCGATCTCCTTGGTTGAATCAGTGGAGCCCGTATCCACTATTATAAGTTCTTCATAGAGCCCCTTGAGGGAATCCAGACAGGTACGGAGTATTTTTTCTTCGTTCTTAACTATCATGCATACAGATACAGTGATCACGGCGTGTCCCCCTTGTATTGACGATCAATAAATAATTTAAAAACTTTATACTACCATTTTAACAGATTTAGGCGGATAATGTGCATAGGAGAATTTTCAATTCATGAAAAAGAAAGATTACAGCATGGATATGTGCAATGGGCCCATTTTCCCCAAGATCATATCCTTTACCATCCCCTTAATATTATCCGGAATACTTCAACTTCTGTTTAACGCCGTCGACATGGTGGTTGCGGGTCGCTACGTGGGCAAGGGCGCCCTGGCTGCCATCGGTTCCACCGGCTCACTTATCAACCTGCTGGTCAATGTTTTCATGGGGTTATCCACCGCAGGTAACGTGCTTGTTGCCAGATTCTACGGTTCCAAGCGTGAATCCGATGTGGAAGAAACGGTTCACACTTCCCTGACCCTTGCCATCATCAGCGGAATATTCTTGGCAATCCTGGGAATCGCTGTCGCGCCTTCCCTGTTAAGACTCATGGGCACCCCCGAAGAGGTGCTTCCTTTGTCGAGCCTCTATATAAGGATCTACTTTGCGGGCATGCCCCTTTCCATGCTTTATAACTTTGGTGCTGCGGTACTCCGTGCCATCGGTGATACCAAGCGGCCCCTTTATTATCTGACCTTTGCGGGTGCCGTCAATGCGGTCTGCAACGTGTTTTTTATCGTGGTATTCCACATGGGCGTTGACGGTGTGGCTCTTGCCACCGTGCTTTCCCAGGGGATCTCCGCATTCCTTACCCTTCGGTGCCTTATGAAGAGTGATGAGTGCTTCCGCTTCGATCCAAAGAAACTGCGTATCGTCAAGGATAAACTCTTCCAGATCCTGCGCCTGGGACTTCCCGCCGGCTTTCAGGGATCTGTTTTCTCAATATCCAACGTGCTCATCCAGTCATCCATCAATTCCTTCGGAGCCGATGCCATGGCAGGTAACAGTGCTGCCTCCAACATCGAAGGCTTTGTCTATGTGTGCATGAACATGTTCCATGTGACCTGTCTTTCCTTCGTGGGCCAGAACTACGGCGCCAAGAAATTTGACAGGATAAAGAAAGTCTTCCTCATGTGCTTTGGCTGTGTTATCGTGGCAGGTCTTACCACCGGACTTTTGGCCTACGCCTTCGGGCCGCAGCTTCTTTCCATCTATGCGGGGGAGAACGACAAGGCCGTTGTTATAAAATACGGAATGATCCGCATGAGCGTCATAATGCTCACTTACTTTACCTGCGGCACAATGGATGCCTGTGTGGGAGCCCTGCGAGGTCTCGGATATTCCGTGACACCCATGATAGTTTCGCTCCTTGGAGCCTGCGGCTTCAGAATCCTGTGGATCTACAGTGTATTCAGAGTAAACCGTACTCTTAACTGTCTGTATCTTTCTTATCCCATATCCTGGATCCTGACCACCACCGCCCATCTCATCTGCTTTATAGTGGTCTATAATATTTCGAAAAAGAAAGTGGAAGCTGCCTGATCCGTAAGCTCATAAATTATATAAAAATGCCGGGCGCAACCAAAGGTTGTCCCGGCATTTCTATAATCAATCCTCAGTAGACAGTTCTCCGTAAAGACGGGCGCACCTTACCGCCACATCCCAGCCCTTCAGGAGTTTCTTTCTGGTCTCTGCCTTCATGGTGGGTTCGAATCTTCTGCCCAGTTTCCAGTTTTCAACTATATCTTCACGGCTTGAATAGTACCCCGTGGCAAGTCCCGCAAGATAAGCGGCTCCGAGGGCCGTGGTCTCGATACACTTGGGTCTTTCCACCGCAATGTTCAGCATATCGGCCTGGAATTTCATCATAAAGTTGTTGGCACTGGCACCGCCGTCCACCTTGAGGGTGTTAAGGGTGATGCCGGAATCGGCCTGCATTACCTTCAAAACATCACAGGTCTGGTAAGCGATGGATTCAAGGGCGGCTCTAATAAAGTGTTCTTTCTTGCAGCCTCTGGTGACACCCACCACCGTGCCTCTTGCATACTGATCCCAGTAGGGAGCTCCTAAGCCCACAAAGGCGGGAACAATATATACTCCTGCGGTATCATGGACCACTGTTGCAAACTCTTCGGTCTGTCTTGCGGTTTCCACCATACGCATCTCATCACGGAGCCACTGCACTTCGGCCCCTGCCACAAACACGCTTCCTTCAAGGGCATATTCGGGCTCATCGCTTTCGCCTGCCGCTATGGTGGTAACAAGGCCGTTATTTGAGAATATGGCCTTCTTTCCGGTATTCATAAGTAAGAAGCAACCGGTACCATAGGTATTCTTGGCATCTCCGGCCTCAAAACAGCACTGTCCGAAGAGGGCTGCCTGCTGGTCACCCGCAACGCCGGTGATAAGGATTTCACCGCCAAGCACATAAGGATCGGTCTTTCCGAAAAGAGCACTGGACTTTTTCACTGTGGGAAGCATGCTCATGGGAATACCGAAGTAATCGCAAAGCTCCTTGTCCCATTCAAGAGTGTTTATGTTAAAGAGCATGGTCCGTGATGCATTGGTATAATCCGTTGCATGTACCCTGCCCTTTGTCAGGTTCCACATAAGCCAGGTATCAACGGTTCCGAAAAGAAGGTCACCCTTCTCTGCCGCTTCTCTGGCGCCTTCAACATTATCAAGGATCCATTTGAGCTTGGTAGCGCTGAAATATGCGTCGGGAATGAGCCCTGTCTTGACACGTATCTTGTCTGACATTCCGTCTGCTTTTACCTTCTCGATATAATCGGCGGTACGCTTACACTGCCACACGATGGCATTATAAACCGGCTCTCCCGTGTTCTTGTTCCAGACTATTGTGGTCTCACGCTGGTTGGTGATACCTATGGCCTCGATCTGCTCATAAGTAGCGTTGACAAGTGCCATGGCTTCGAGAGCCACCGCCAGCTGGGATGACCAGATTTCCATGGCGTTGTGCTCAACCCAGCCGGGCTTGGGATAGATCTGTGTAAATTCCCGCTGAGCCATATTAACGATATTGCCGCTCCTGTCAAAAAGAATACAACGGGAGCTGGTAGTCCCCTGATCCAATGCCATTAAATATTTTTTCATATACCCTCCGTGATCAGTCTATATTTCCGGTCACCACAAGATCGCTTCCGGTGCCGCACACATCGGCGCAGGCAATATCCCCAATACGTACCGGCGCTTCAAGTTCTATTTTCATCATGGCCTCAGCCACATCAAAGATCTTGTCCTTGGGAACGGGAGTCTTTGTCTTAACGGGCGCAACCTTCATGTGACGATTTTTAAGTCTGACAGTTCCCGTAACCGTTCTTGTGGGATTGGTCACCTCATCGATGGCATAGAGTTCACCCCTCTTGCAAGTATTTCCCGTAACCTTCACGGAATCCCTGTTGCCGGGTTCAAAGGTAACCGTCAGCTGGCAGCCCATGGGGCAGCCGATACAGGTAAGATGTCTTGTTTCCATTTGCCGCCTCCTATTTGCTTTCGTTCTCAATGGCGATCCTGATGGTCTCGCCTGAATTCATTGCTTCAATATCGGTTTTCTTTAAGATGACCTGCTCCATCTCACCGGGAGCGCAGATCTGTTTCTTTCGCCTCTGAATGCACTTATCTCCCAGGTACACACAGATCTCAGGGTCTTTGTAAACATTGCCTACTCTGAACCTGACGGTAAGAAGGTCTCTCAAACGGCTCTTTCTGATGCATACGGGCACTGTGTAGCGAACACCGTTGCCGGTCTCGATGCCGATGGCAGCTTCCGAGTCACGCTTGGATGCTCCCTTAACAAATTCCGCAGCATGCTCTCCGGCCTCGGTGGCTTCCTTGGATACATAGTCCACAAGATCGTGAACATGAAGCACGTTACCGCAGGCAAACACACCGTCTATGTCGGTCTCAAGGCTTTCATCCACCCTGGGGCCGCCGGTGATGGGGCTAAGATCCACACCCATCTGTGAAGATAGTTCATTCTCGGGCAGTAACCCGCAGGACAAAAGCAGGGTATCACACTTGATGATCTCCTCCGTACCGGGGATGGGCTTGTTCTTTGCATCAACCTTGGCAAGGGTAACGGATTCAACCCTGTCCTTGCCTGCTATATCCACAACCGTGGTGCTTAGTTTAAGGGGGATATCAAAATCGTCCAGACACTGTACGATATTTCTTTTTAATCCGCCGGAATAAGGCATAAGTTCCGCAACTGCGTGAACCTTGGCACCCTCTAAGGTCATGCGGCGGGCCATTATTAGGCCGATATCGCCGGAACCCAAGATCACAACGTCATGACCGGGCATCTTTCCTTCAATATTTACATATCTCTGGGCTGTACCTGCGGAATAAATGCCCGCGGGGCGATAACCCGGAGTGTTCAGGGCGCCTCTGGGACGCTCCCTGCAGCCCATGGCAAGGACGATAGCCTCGGCTTCGATGGTGAACACACCCTTCTCCGCAGACATAGCCGTAATGACCTTGTCGCGGGAAATATCGATAACTATGGTGTTAAGGAGTGCCTCAACATTCAATTCTTTTGCTTTTTCAATAAAACGTGCGGCATACTCGGGGCCCGTCAGCTCCTCCTTGAAGGTATGAAGGCCGAAACCGTTGTGTATGCACTGATTTAAGATACCGCCCAGGACTCTGTCGCGCTCAATGATAAGAACCTCCTCGACTCCCGCTTCTTTGGCGGCTATGGCTGCGGCAAGGCCTGCGGGGCCTCCGCCGATAATGGCAATTTTAGTTTTCATGGATCGTATCCTCCATATTTACACGGATTTATGAGGTGACAGGAATTCGGAACCCGGTCCGTGTTTGGTAAGGCTTTCGATGGGAACATTGAGTTCTCTTGCCAGTATTTCCAGGGTCTTTGGTGAGCAGAAGCCTGCTTGGCAGCGACCCATGCCCGCACGGGTTCTGCGCTTCACTCCGTCAAGAGTGGTGGCACCCAATGGTCTCTTTATGGCATCCACGATCTCGCCCTCGGTAACAAGCTCACAGCGGCAGATAACATTGGCATACATGGGATTTTCTTTGACCAGTCTCTGTTTCTCTTCGGGAGAAGCAAGGGCCACATTGGGGATGCCTTTTCTTGCTGCCTTGAAATCTGACTTTTCCTTGGCGGAAAGCTTCTTTGCGACCTCGCCTGCCAAAAATTCACCGATGGCAGGTGCAGCGGAAAGTCCCGGAGATTCAATACCTGCGGCGTCAAAGAAACCGGGCACGGTGGATTCTCCGATGATAAAATCGTCCCCCTCGGGATGGGCACGTAACCCTGCGAAGGATGTGATGACGGATCTGAAGGGAACGGCTTTGATGCTCTTGCCGCCGGTAGCCTGAAGACTGTCAAGGCCCACTGCGGTAGTGTTGACAGCTTCTTTGTCCTCGGTGTCGGTGGCTGTGGGGCCAATTAAGAGATTACCGTGAACCGTGGGTGTTACAAGCACGCCCTTGCCGTAAGCTCCCGGAAGCTGGAATATGGTAGAAGAAACCGTGCCTCCCACCTTTTTATCATAGAGGCAATATTCACCCTTTCTTGCGGTGATCTTTATCTTGTCTGAGCATACCATGTTGTGGATCCTGTCGGCGTAGACACCTGCCGCATTGATAACGGTGTCCGCAAGGAACTCTTCACCGTTTGTGGTGATCTTAAAGCCCTCGGAGGTCTTCTCGATGCCGGTGACTTCGGTGTTAAAGAAGAATTTAGCTCCGTTAACGCTGGCATTCTCAGCCATGGCGATGGTTAAGTTAAAGGGGCAGACAATGCCGCCTGTGGGAGCGTAGAGAGCCTCAACCACCTCGTCTGATATGTTTGGCTCCATCTTACGGATCTCGTCCCCCGAAAGGATCTTAAGGCCTTCAACGCCGTTGGCTTCGCCGCGCTTTAAAAGTTCCTCCAGTTTGGGTCTGTCCTCTTTGTTAAAAGAAAGAACGATGGAACCGTTTCTACGGTACGCAAAATCAAGCTCTTTGGAAAGAGCCTCCATCTTTTTGCTTCCGCGTACATTGAAATATGCTTTTTTAGTTCCGGGAACGGCATCAAAGCCGGCATGGACTATGCCGCTGTTTGCCTTGGAAGTGCCTTCGCAGACGTCGCTGGCGCGCTCCAATACTGCGATGCTTACATCGAAACGGGATAATTCCCGTGCAATTGAAGAGCCGACTACACCGGCTCCGATGATGACTGTATTTACTTTCATATAACCCTCCAAAATACAGAAACGGAAAATTCAATTTCCGTTTCCATTATACAATAAAGTAATTAAAAAAACAATACACGCGTAAAAAGAGAAGTCCGTGGTCCTGCGCTTTATTGCATGCAAAAGGCCCCGGTCTTGCGACCGGAGCCTTTCTTATTGGTTCTTAGAGAGTTTTGAAACTCTTGTCTTTATTAGTTCTTGTTGTTCTTAGCCTTCTTAACCATGTGGCGTCTGTAAAGCTCTGCGCCGGTGGTTCCGAGTGCGAGAACGATGAGTAACCACCACCAGGACATTTCCTTAGCATCGGGAATTGCTGCAAGAGGAGTATCCTCTTCTTCGATGGTCTTATCGCTTACAGGAGCTGCTGCAAGAGCGGGACCTTCGTCAACGATGTTCTGGGTTTCTTCCTGAGTCTCTTCCTGAGTTTCCTCTGCAGGAGCTTCTTCCTCAGCCTCTTCCTCAACTTCTTCGGTCTCTTCTGCAGGAGCCTGGTTCTGGGTAGGAGCCTGATTGGTAGGAGCTTCATTGGTAGGAGCTTCTTCCTGTGTAGGAGCCTCGTTTACAGGCTCGTTGGAGGTAGGAATTACTACACGGAATGCACCGTTGTCAACTGCTGCCTGAGCTCTTTCATATTCTGCCTTGGCATTACCTGCTTCTTCTTTAGCAT
This sequence comes from Lachnospiraceae bacterium, assembly GCA_016280465.1. Classification (GTDB taxonomy): domain Bacteria; phylum Bacillota; class Clostridia; order Lachnospirales; family Lachnospiraceae; genus UBA1258. Next base: position 9,754 of record JAEEGT010000136.1, read on the forward strand.
CCTCGTAGATACCATATGCTGTATTATATTCGATTACTACAGCATCATACTTATCCTGAAGATTCTTAAGAGCTTCCTCGGTCTCAATACTGCGATCGGTTACTCTCTCAAGTCTCTCAAGAGCTGCCTTGGCACCAAGTACTCTGCGATATGCTTCCTCAACTGCGGCAAGCTTATCAGCTGCATTCTGAGCTGCTAACTCTGCAGCATTCTTAGCTTTTTCAGCATCCTCAGCTGCTTTGCCAAGTCCTTCAACACGACCCTTGTTTGCATTGTAGAACTCTGCTTCGTTAATGAAATCCTTCACATTCGTGGTTTCTACGCTTGTGGACACTATCTTTGCAAGGTAAAAGGTAACTCCATAGCCATGATTGTGCATATAGTAGGTAACTACAGATCCATCTTCGAGAGTTCCACTATCATACTGAGTCCAATAGTCTCCTTCGGAACTTCTGTCATATGTCTTTTCCCAACCCCAAATGCCATTCCAAATATAGTATCCTGTTTCTACGTTGGTATTTGTAAACACACCCTTCTCATTAACATCAAACCAGTGAGTGGTGTTACCGCCGTTGGAATTGTCATCGGTATACTTGAAGGTTCTGATTACGGAAGTACCTTCCTCGGAATCCGAAGGATAGGAAACGGTGACGGTCTTGTTCTCAAGATCAACGCTTACCTGAGCCTTGGTGTAATCAACCTTATCCTGATCCAGCTGGTACTGTACAAGTGCTACGAGATCGGCTTCATCTGCTTCAGCAAGCTGTGTCTTCCAGTTCTCCCATGCAGTCCACTTTTCAAGTGCCTTGGTGTAATCCTCGTACTTCTTGCTATCTTCGTTGTACTTCTTAAGGTCTTTCTGATACTGATCATAAGAAGCCTTGTCAAGATCATACTGAGCCTTGTCAGCATCGTACTTAGCCTTGTCAGTTTCGTACTGAGCCTTGTCAGCATCATACTTAGCCTTATCAGCATCATACTTAGCCTTATCAGCATTGTACTTAATTACATCCTTATCATACTGAGCCTTCTCTTTGTTGTATTTTTTCTGAGCATCATTATAGGCTTTCAGATCTTTCTGATACTTATCATATGCCTTCTTCTGCGCTTCCCATGCTGCATGATCGTTCTGGTACTGCTGTGAGTACACTCCCCAATAATAATCCCACCATTCAGGCTCATCTCCGGGCTCGGATACCTTGGTAGGCTCGGTAAGAGTAGGTGCTGTAGGTGCTTTAGGTGCTTTAGGTTCTACAGGTGCCTTGCCGGGATCCTTGGGTGCCTTGGGCTCCTTGCCGGGATTCTCAACTACTGCGGGTGCTTCGCCGGGGTTTTGAACCTCTACAGGCTGAGAAACTTCCTGAACGTTCTTCTTGTTGTTGTAAACTTCTCTGTCGTGCTCGATAGCATCGATTGCAGTCTTAACGAGGTCGTAGTTCTTCTGAGCTTCGTCATAAATACCCTGCTTCTCTTCGAGTGCGGAATCTGCTGCATCCTTTGCTGCCTGTGCAAGCTTAAGAGCTTCCTGTGCTGCGATTATGGCATCCTGAAGGTCGCCGGAGGTATTAAAGGTTTCAAGGTTGGTGCCCTTGAAGTAGTTCATGATGGCTGCGTAGTCAGACTGAGCCTTTAAAAGATCTTCTGCTGCCGTCTCAGCTGCATCCTTAGCATCATCAACTTTATCCTTAGCACCATCTAACACGGCCTTAAATGCATCTACGGTATCCTTAGCCTTCTGAGCTTCCGCTTCAGCTTTGTCCCAATCGGATTTAGCGTGATTTGCATCTTCCTGAGCGGTACTCTTAGCAGCATCTCTGTCTGCATAACTGGAGTATATAGCGTTGGCAAGGCTCTCAGCAGCGTCTGCATCGAATCCTGCATGCTCTGCATAATCCTTAGCCATCTCATAAGCTTCAGTAAGTGTGGTGGATTCTTTTACTTCAGCATCGGCATCTTTGATGTCTTCGTTGGTCCCGTCTTCGTTGGTCCCGTCTTCGTTGGTCCCGTCTTCGTTGGTCCCGTCTTCGTTGGTCCCGTCTTCGTTGGTCCCGTCTTCGTTGGTCCCATCTTCGTTGGTCCCGTCTTCGTTGATAACTTCTTGTACAGGTTCATCATCCTTAACGACAAGATTTCCGGCCTTGATATCAGACTCGAGTTTACCAAGATTCCCCATCTGGCCTTCGATATCTTCGAAAAGATCTGCGTAATCCTGTTCAACGGTTGCCTTGTCAGCTGCATACTGTTCAAGCGTGCCGATTTCTTCTGTAGAATCGTTGTAGATGTTCTCAAGTTCTTCCTTAGCTTCATCAAGGTAATCATCGATGCCTTTTACTACAGGCGCATCAGCGATGGGCTGAAGAACTTCCTGTTCGCCGTCGGTTTCTACTACAGGATCCTTAGCAGCTTCAAGTTTGTCTTCTGCAAGGTCAACTGCCTTCTCTGCGTTCTCTACGGAAACAGTTATCTGACTAGGAGCAACAGTCGTAGACTGTTCTTCGGTCTCAGGCATCTCTGAAACGTGATCGTTTTCGGTAGCAGCGAATGCAGCCATAGGCTGAAGCATCATGCTGGCGCTGATTCCGATTGAAAGTGCTTTGATGATCTGCTTGTTGAGCTTAATGTTTTTTCTCATCTTAGAAATCTCCCTCTCTAAATCCCAATTAATTGTTCTAACCCGCTTTATTGCGGTTTTTTTACTGTTTACATCTATAAAGACCCTGCTATTAACGAGAAAGGTTCAAAAAATTAACAAAAAATTAGTTTTTTTTTGCTAAAGTTTAAAAAAAGGCCGCCGATAAAGGCGGCTTTACTTATTTCGGGTCTACATTGATCTTAAGTTCGTTGTTCTCGTCAAATTTGATGGTGATCATGACGGATTCCTTGACGGCAGACATATTGCCCTGCTTGGTGACAAGCACTCGCTCACCGGCGGCATTATAAAGGTAAAAGAACAGTTCGTCGCTGTCTGCGGGCCAGTCCATGGTGACCTTGACGGGAGTCATGCTTTCAAGCTCCTTGAGGTGTCCGTAAGGTCCCGGAGCTTCCGTTCCGGCCTCTGCTGCGGCATCCATATCGAAGGTGGCCACAAATATATCTCCGGTCTTATACTCAGTCAGATTAACGACCGTGATGGCTATGGTCTTTTTTTCGGAAAGGCCCTCCGGGTTCTGTTCTGAAGTTGAGGTTTCCGTTCCCGTCTGCTCTGAGGCAGAAGAGTTTGAAGTACTTGCAGAGGAGCCCTGATCCGAAGTGCTCGCAGCCGAAGTCTCCGTAGATACCGAGGAAACAACAGGTGCTTTTTCTTTGTCCGGATCTACCTTCCATTTACTCTGACAGGCTGTAAAAAGAAGGGATACAAGACTCAAAGCGGCAAGTATCTTAAGTGAATGTTTTTTCATGATTTGATCTCCGAGTATAGATTTGCAGGTTCAAACATATTGTAATACAATTCGTGCCCTTTTGTAAGGTATCCATGAAAGATTCTTGGGACATAAAAAACCCTCCGCGGTTGCGGAGGGTTTAGTTTGTTGAATGGATCTTAATTACTGATTGTCGGTAGACTCAGCCTTAGCTGCGTTCTTCTTAACCATGTGGCGTCTGTACATCTCAGCGCCGGTGGTTCCGAGAACGAGGATGAGGAGTAACCACCACCAGGACATCTGCTGTGCTTCGGGCATGGAAGCAAGTGCGGTATCTTCGTCTTCGATGGTCTTGTCGGATACAGGTGCTGCTGCAAGTGCGGGACCTTCGTCAACGATGTCTCTGTTTTCGGTGTTTGCTACGGCCTCAGGCTCAGTGGTCTCAGCTTCTTCTCCTGCTCCTTCGGTATCCTCGGCTTCTTCGCCGCCCTGGTTAACAGGTGTGGTGGAAGCTGCGGGCGCATTAGCGGGAGTTGTTACCTGTGCAGGTGCTTCTTCGGCAGTCTCTACTCCGGTGGAAGGAGTAACTGCAGGAGTAAGTGCTGCAACTCTGACCTGAAGTTCGGATTTGGCTGCATCAAGATCCTCAAGAAGAGTATCTCTTGCGGTGATTGCTGCGGCAAGTGTAGCCTTAGCTGTTGCAAGGTCTGCAGTAAACTGGCCTAACTGACTGTGGTCAACAGAAGCTTCAAGTGCTGCGATCTTGTTCTCGATAGTCTTAACATTCTGTTTTGCGGTAAGAACTGCTTCCTTGGACTCACGAGCCTTAGCGGAAAGGTCTGCATATTTCTTTGCAATTGCAGCTGCGCTGTCAACCTTCTGACGGAAATCAGCGGTCTTTGTTTCCTGCGCTTCGCTTAAGGAAACTTCTGCATCGGAACCGGGCTGTACACCATCGGTGGTGTAATCTGCGCCGTTTGCGTTCCAGTTCTCTGCAAGAATGACATCACCGGTATACCACTTGTCGTTTCTTAACTGAACTTCGGATTCGCCTGCGATCTCATTCCAAACCTGTTCGGCAACTACTGCACCTTCAGTCTTCCTAATGGTCTCGATGATAACGCTGATCGGGGAATAACCGTATTTGGTAACGCCGACTGCGGTAACTTCTACATTGGAGTTGTGCTTATCCTTGTTGAATTCTGCGGTAGCCTTCTCTACGCTGTCAATTGCATCGGTCTTGTTGATAACAACGCCGTCCTCGCCGGTGCTGTGGCCGGGGATGTAGAGGATGGATGCAGATCCAAAGTTTCCGTCAAGTTCAATAAAGTCAATGAATGTGCCGCCATTAGCTACGATGTTATTGATAACAGCCTGTTTTCTCTGCTCCTCGGTTCCATCGTTTGCGATCTTAAAGATAGCAAAGTACTTGTCAACACTGATAGATTCAATCTTCTGATACTCAACTGTAACATTGCCTATGTAGGAGTAAACACCCACTTTTGTATCTGTGAATGGAATAGTAACTTCGATTCCATCGGTATGTAAACTGTCGCTATCTCTCGTCTCCGAAATTTCCTTCTCACCTTCATAATATCCGCCAAAGCCAAGGAAAGAATCGGATTTCCATGTTTTAAGATCTTCATGTAAATTGTCATTGTTGTTGAATGCATCGCGGGCATCCTGGCGGCTTGTATAAACATGATGTGAAGAAACTTCTTCTGTCTTAACTTCTTTATCCTGGTAAGTACCAACTACCTTATAGCCGGTAACGTCGAAGTGGGTCTTCTCATCATATCCGGTAAGATCTGCGGTGTCACCCTTCTTGAAGGTCTTCTCTCCAATTGTGAAGGTAGAATTCTCATCAAGGCCGTTGATGATCTCCTGAAGTTCTGCTTTGTACTGATTCTCTGATGCGGTTTTACTGTCAAGAGTAGCGGCCTGCCCAGCAAGTCCTGCACCGGTATAAGTGGTCTCGGTGTAATCCTTGGTTACGGTCTTGGTAAGAGTCTCCTTCTCTGCGTCGTAGTTCCAGGAAGTCTCTTCTTTGGTAACTTCAAGTTTGGAACCAAGTCCTGTTTCTTCGCTAATGTTGTTGTATTCGGTAACATCTGCCGTAGCAGGATCAACCTTAACTTCGGTGTTAGCAGCTGCAGTGTCAAATCCAACGTAGCTGTCTCCGTTCTTAATGAGGAGATCTCCGTTAAATTCAACCGCTTCGCCATCATTGAGTTTCTTGAGGGTATCTGCAGGGATGTCCTTGCCCTCGTAAACTGCATGTGCAGTCTTTTCGAAGATAACAAGTCCGCCGTAGTTATCGGTGCTGTTGGCATTGGCGGTCTTGTAGTTGATGTACTTAACCTGCTCGTTGCCATCGGCATCCTTGTAGGTAAGTACGCCGTAGTTAAGAACATCTCCACCGCTGGTGCGTGCGCTCACATTGCCGTTTTCATCGGTATAAGTAAAGTTATTCTTGCTGATCACATTCCAGTTCTGGATATCAAGATTAGCTTCAGAACCCTTCAAAACGTCGGGAACATAGTAGAACTCAACGATGGCCTTAACAAGCTTACGAGCTTCGGTAAAGGCGATCTTTCCGGTTCCGTCATTCTTAGCATCTGCCTCTGCAAGTTTGGTCTCAAGTGCTGCAATGTAAGCGTAGCCGCTCCTTTCGTAAGCTTTCTTTGCGTTATCTGCTTCCTTGGCAAGTTTTTCTGCCTTGTCAGCAAGTCTCTGAAGTTCATCTTCTGCTGCCTGAGCATCTTCCACTGCGGTGTTCTGAGCAGTATCGAAATTGGTCTTGGCGGTCGCAAGTTCGGAAACAGCTGCTTCGTAAGCTTCAACAGCCTGATTGTATTTACCCTGTTCAGCGGTGAAGTTTTCTTCTGCAGTTGCAAGATTGGTCTCAGCGGTGGTAACTGCGGTATTAGCTGCATTTACTTTTTCTTCAACGCCGCTCATTGCTGCATTGGCTTCATCAGTGGTGCCTGCATTCGCAATGCCGCTTCTTGCTTCGGAAACTGCGGTAGTTGCTTCTTCAACAAGACCTGCTACAGTGTTGACTTCGTTGTCGATGGCAGTCTGGATATTGGTTGCAGCCGTTGCTGCATCCTGAGCATCCTGAGCGTAACCATTGATCTCGGTAACCTTGTTTGCTACAGCGCCGTCTGCGGTTTCAACAAGTGCAAGATCCGCATTGATCTGGTCCATATCATCTTCGGCATCGCTAACCTTGTTGTTGTCAAGGCCAAGCTCAGTCTCAAGTTTGTCTGCTGCGTTATCGATGGCATTGGTAGTAACGGTAAGTTCATCAGCCTGTGCAATCACAGCTTCAACCTTATCAATGGCAGGAGCAACGTCGGTAGTCTTTTCTGTGGTAACTTCTGCCTCGATCTGGGCTTCTGGAGAAACAACTGTTGCTGTAGCGCCCTCCTCAGTATCGGGGTTAAGATTCAGTGTATTCTCATCGGTAGCGGTGCCTGCGAATGCGGTCATGGGCTGAAGCATCATGCTGGCGCTGATTCCGATCGAAAGTGCTTTGATAATGTTCTTGTTAAGTTTGATGTTTTTCTTCATTTTAAGTCTCCTCTGATAAGTTTTCGGGTCAAAACATCTTTGGCTCTTTTTTATTGCTTTCATATATAAAGACCCCAGGGTTCAAAAAAAAGGTTCACCCCAAAAACCCGCATTTTAAAAAGAAAAGCCCCCGGAAAGCCCGTAAATACTGGATTTTCCAGGGGTTCATCCTTTGCTGTTAATTTTTGTATAATTTTTAGTACAATTTGAACATTTTCAAAAGAAACGCCTATTTATCGCTTGTTGTGGTGGTCTGTTTTGCCGCGTTCTTTTTCTCGATGTGACGTCTGTACATATCCATTCCTGCAGTTCCGAGAACAAGTACGATCAGCATCCACCACCAGGACATCTTCTGGGTCTCGGGCATGGAAGCAAGTGCGGGACCTTCGTCGTCGATCTCTTCGTTAGCTTCAATGGCGGGGCCTGCTCCCTTGGCGGTATCCTCGTCACTTATGGAAGCAGTGTCTGCGGCTTCGCTTACTTCGCCACCACCGACTTCAGCACCTGCCTCGGTGCCTGCGGTTTCTTCAACCGCTGCATCAACGACTTCATCGGTCTCCTCGGTCGCTTCCGTAATGGATGCTGCCGGAGTCGCTGCGGGTGCTGCCGCAAGAACGGGAGCTTCATCCTCTACCACTACCGTGGGAGCCTCTTCGGAGGAGCCTCCGGTAACCACGGGATTAAACTCGGAGATCTTGTTGTTCAGCTCGGTACGGATATCAGCGATCTGGGAAAGAAGGGTATCTCTGCCGCTCTTAGCCGCATCGAGAGTATCCTGTGCGGTCTGAAGGCTTGCCTTGAAGGAAGCAAGTTCTTCGGTGGTTCCGTTAAACTCAAGCTTGGCAATGCTTTCCTTGAGGAGTTTGACTGCTTCTTCGGCCGCAGTGACTTTCTTTTCACTGGCTCCCAGCTTGGTAATGAGGTCAGCATACTTGGCTGCGGTATCCGCTGCATTCTGGAGTTTCTGTCTGAAGGCACCGGTCTTGTTCTCGCCGGTGTTGTCAAGTTCGAAGGCATTACCCTTATCGGTAACGAAATCGTTGCCGGTCTCTCTGTCGAACTCGGAAAGAATGATATCTCCCGAATACCAGTTGTCGTTCTTGTACTGGGTCTGAGCGGTGTGTGCCACCTGGTTCCAGGTTGTTTCGGATATGATCTTGTTTTCAACGGCTACTGTCTTGATGAAGTAATTAAGAAGCTGATAGCCGTAGGATTTATTCTCGGTAATGCTTGTGTTGGTGGAGTGGATCTGTCCGCCGTCAGTAATGCCTGCTCTGATGGCATCTTCAAAGGCCTGATAAGCTGCCTCTTCGGTGGCTGCGGTGGCAGATTCTGCTTCAGTAGCATCGATGATGTAAACATCTGCAGTGCCCACGGACCAGTTCCAGCCGTCGATACCTACGAAGATCTTGCCTTCTGCCGCAAATTTCTCTGCAAGGGAAGCTTCAAGGGTCTTCTGATCGTTGTGTCCGGAAAGAAGGTCCTTGAGCCATCCGAAGGAAGTGCTCTCGGCTTTGGTAAGCTTGCCGTATTCTACGGTAACTCCGCCGTTTTCGTTGCTGACAACATCGCCTACTCTTGCGGTACTGTGGTTCTCGTTGATCCCAAGGATTCCAAGTCCGATTCCGTTGGAGTATTCAAACTCGTTGTTGTATTTCTTGTCGTAATCCTTGGTGTAAGTCTCAACAAAGGATCCGCTTACGGTGTAGCTTGTAACCTTTTCACTGGCTTCGAAGCCTGCTTCGGTAGCGGTGTCGCCCTTCTGATAGGTAACTGCGGATTCGCCCTCGCCGATGACGATGGACTCACCGTCCTGAAGGCCGTTGATCTTTTCCTGCATGTCGGAAACGAACTGCGCTCTTGCGCCTGCTTCGTCGGCAAAGGTTTCAGCCACTGCATCGAGCTTCGCTCCGGTGTAGGTGGTAACCGCTACATCGGCAGTGGTGGTCTGTGAAACCTTGCCGGACTTCTTATCATAAGAATATTCTCCGGCTTCTTCGGTTCCATCCACGATATCCACAACCTGAGTACCGTCGGAGATCACAAGATTCTCTGTATCGGTCTCGGTCACCTTGTCAGTGGTCTTGCCGTCTTCGCTGTTGTAGCCGACGTACTTGCCCTTGTTGTTCCTTACGATGATATCGCCGTTCTTTTCAACGACTTCGCCCTTGTCCAGCGCGGAGATCTCATCGGCAGTAAGATCCGTTCCGTCATATACGATATGCTCGGTCTTCTCAAAGATAACAAGTCCGCTGTATTCGCCGTTCTTGCCACCCTTCTGATTGTTGGAATCCGCAACCTTGTAGTTAAGAAGCTTGGTATAAAGGTTACCCTCGGCATCCTTGTAGGTAACGGTGCAGTAGTTGAGCACGTCGCCGTAAGTGCTGCCGTCCGAGAAGGTGCCGCTGAATCTGGACCACTTTGCGCTTACGAATTCTGCGCCCTCAACCTCGGGAACATAGTAGAATTCCACGATGGTATCAAAGAGTTTTGCGTAGGTAACTTTATTGGGATCGCTGCTTCTCCACTCGGGTGTCTTGCCCCTGGATACCATGTCGGCGATCTCGGTCTCGAGTTCGGAAATAAGTCCGAAGCCCGCATTCTGATATTCTGCCTGGGCAGCTTCGGCCGCAGCCTTGAGTTCTGCAACGTCATTGGTAAGGATACCGAGTTTCTCAGCAGCCTCGACCGCAGCATCGCCTGCAGTATCCTTCAGGGTCTCATACTCTGCCTTGGCATTTTCCAGCTGTTCGGTGAGCTGTGCAAAAGCAGCTGCTTTTTCATCATATTCAGTTTTCTTGGAATCAAATTCTGCCTGGATCTCCGCAAGCTGTGCCTCGGCAGAATCAACTGCCGCATCGGCTGCGCTTACTGCGGAATTAATGTTGTCGAATGCCGCATGAGCATCGGCTTCGGATTGAGCGGAAGAAAGAGCCTGTCTGTCCGCACTTACGGAATCTGCGGCGCTGTCGATGGCATCGGCTGCAGCACCTGCCACACCTTCGGCTTTCACTGCAAGGTCATTGCCCTCACCGGAAAGCTGTCCGGCTTCCTTACTGAGTTTGTCAGCAGCAGATATGGTAGCCTGCATCTCGGTTTCTTTGTCCGCAATACTGTTAAGAGCTCCGCCGGCGGAACCGATGGCAGAAGAAAGAGCGGACTCGCTGTTTTCTGTAACAGAAGCATCGGGTTCGGGTTCCGTGTCTTCTTCATCGCCTGAGCCGGGATCGGGTTCGGTCTGATTGCCGGAATCCGACTGGGAGCCGTCATCGGGCTGAGGGTCGGGTTCGGTCTGATTCTGTGTGCCGGAATCGGTCTGACCTGCACCGTTATCCGTCTGGCCTGCGCCGTTATCGGTCTGACCCGCACCGTTATCGGTCTGTCCCGCACCGTTATTGTGATGATCCGTTGTATCTTCTGCAGAGGGAGCAAGATCGTTGTTAACGTCCTCAAGAGCCTCTGCGAAGTCACTGGTGGTGGCATCGGCATCGATGGAGTTTGCAACTTCTGCTGCCGCACCTACCGAGGTCTCATAGTCCGTTGTTGCCTGAGAAGCCGCTGTTGCTGCAGCCTGCGCTTCAGCAGTGGCACTGGTTTCGGAATTCTGAGTCTGGGTGGTGTTATTGCCCGTATCCGCACTGGGGGACATGGGATCGTATGCAAAAGCACTCATGGGCTGTGCTATCATGGTGGCACTGATGCCTACGCTGAGAGCCTTGATGATCTTAATGTTAAGCTTTACGTTTTTGTTTGCCATAATTACCTCCTTAAGCATAACCAAATAAGCCTTCACATATATTTATATCGGAAATCCGTAACGAAATGTTAGAGACTGTCTAAAAAACCCCGACCTTACCGGTCGGGGTCAAAGTTCCATCACTGTTTGCTGCCGTCTTCCTCGTCAAGCGCGATATGCTCAAAGAGATACTCGAGAACGTCGCCTGTGAACTTGCGGGCGCTCAAAGCCACCGTTCTGGTGCCGTCGTTGCATTCATCCTCACGGACAACATCCGCATACATGATAAGAGTATCGGCTACGATGATGATATCCTTGCCCAGGATCGAAGGAGTCTCGGCGGGAACCGTTACCGCCATACCAAGGGGGCTTAAGTTCTTAACCTTGCCGTAGATCTTTTCAAGATTCTCGCAAACCACTATAACGCTGTCTGCGCGGTAATCAACACGATATATCCTTCTTCTTTCTTCCATTGTAACAATCTCCCTCTGTATAGTTTTAAGGTCGGAATCAAATAAGCTTCCGTAACATATCAGATTATACCATTTTCCGCGCCATTAGGCAAATGAGAATAAAAAAGAGTTTCTTTCGAAACTCATGAACATACGCAACGAAGCCCCTCTCCCCATATGGGAGCGGGCCGGCAAAAAAATTACATCATTACTGCTGAAAGGTTGGCTTCGACTTCTTCGATAGCTTCCCTGATCTCCTTGATGGAAAAAGGAACCCCCTTGTCGTTGATGCCTGCCTTCTCTCTGAGCTCCAGAAGTCTTTTCTTGTAGAAATTACGCCTGGTGAACCAAAGAGCAAAAGAAGCAACAAGTGCTGCGAGAGCCACAATACAGACAGCGAAGACATAGTAATTCGCGCCTACGGGGCCTGCTCCGAGGGGTGTCTCGGTCTCATCGATAACGATAAGATCGTAGGATTGATCGAGTATTGTATATACGGAAGAAGCAAAGCTGCCAAATCCAATGGTGCCCAAAAAGGCTATAAAAGCATTCTTCATAAAAACCTCTTTCTTTCGCTTACAACTATAAAGACTATATGAAAACTGAAAAAGGTTCAAGAGTTTCAAAAAAAATTTAAAAAATCTTTTGCGTTAAAATTCGAACAATTTCTTCTTCTTTTTTTGCAAGCTCTATTATATAATAATAAGTAACGATTTGCTACGCCTTCGGAGGTTACGATGAAAAAAAACATCCACTCGTTCAAAGTTCTCAAGGTTATTGAACTTTCGGCCCTTGTGGTACTTGAAACTGTTTTCCTGACCGTATTGTTTCTTAATAAAACCATGAGTTCCAGCATCTTTGTGGACAGAAGCCTTTTCAGGCTCTGCGCCATAATGTATGTCACCGTTCTTGCTTCACTGGGTTTTCTTCTTTATGACTTCTTTAAATTAAAAGAATTAAAGATCCAGTCCCACGAACTTGAAAATCTTGCTTATCTCGATGCCAAGACCGGCATTCCCAACCGCACAAGCTGCAGTATCCTTTTCGACACCTACAAGACTCCCGATTCCATGAAGGGCATCGGCTGTGTCGTTACCAAGATCACCAACATCCGCGAGATAAACCAAAAGAACGGCAAGGCTTTCGGCGACAGAGTCATCAGGGATTTCTCCAGACTCTTCGAGACCACAGCCAAGAACTACGGCTTTGTTGGCCGTAACGGTGGTAATGAATTCATCACCGTTATCGAACACTGTGACGAAGCAAGGATGACCACCTATTTCGATCTTCTTTCCCGAAGCCTCTCCGAATATAACAGCGGCAACCCCGACGCTCCCATCGAGATCCGTTCGGAGTTCGCACTTTACGACAAGAATCCTACCGAAACATTCTCAGAACTTGTTTCGTCGGTATATTCAAAATTCTGATAAAGCACGGTACTTATGGAACTATCTTACACCAATCTAGCCGAATATGTTATCCGTGCCAGAGAAGGCGACAGTAACGCATTTGCGGAATTATACAGTATTACCTACAGTAAGATTTACAACTATTCCCGCCACTACCTGCGCGACGATTTTCTTGCTCAGGACGCTGTCCAGGAAATTTATATTTCGGCTCTTAAAAACCTACATAAACTGAATGACCCCTCATTGTTCATAGCCTGGATAAACCGTATCGCATTCCATGTATGCTTCGATATGAGTAAATCCCGAAATCAGGGCTACGGTGAGATCAGCGCGGAGATGCTGGAAGAGATTAGCGAGATCAAATCTTCCGACGCCACCCCCGAAGACGAAGCCTTCCTCAAGGACGAAGAGACCCGTCTCAAGGCGGCGGTGGAAGCTCTTCCTCCCGGCGAGCGCGAAATCATTACCCTGAGATTCTACAACGGCATGAAGATCGATGATATCGTCGATGCCACAGGAATTAGCAAAAGCACTGTAAAGCGCCAGCTTAAATCCGCTTTGGACAGGCTTAAGAACAGGATGAAGGATTAAGGAGGGGCTGTGATGTTTTTTAGAATGAAAAAACCGAAAAAATACGGCGTAGACATCAAGACTGCCGATCAGATCCTCCAGAATGTCTTTGCCGAAGCCAAGGTTGAACCCAACAATATCTCTTTTGAAAATATAATCAAAAGAAGCCGTCTGAATGTTATTTCGGACAATATTTACATACTGGTGACCGCCATTCTTTTTGTGGCAGTCCTGCTCTGTCCCCTGTTTATGCCAAAGGGCAGTGTGTTCATGTCCGTGGATCACAGATCCCAGCGTGAACTTGCCATTGTTTCCCATTCGGTGGTGGACGGTAACTTTACCATCTGTCTCGAAGGGCCAATGGTAGATTCTTCCGCAACTTACGTGGTGGATCCCGAAGGCAATGAGCTTCAGGTCATCAGTTATGATTCCGCAACCAACACACTGGTACTCCCCTTCGGTTCCGGGGATTACAACATTTATATCTACGACGTCAACGGACGTCTGCTCCACCTGTTGTTAAGCGCGTCCGGTTCGGGACATCTCCACCGCTGAAAGGCTCGGTGAAAGTTATGAAGAAAAAGATCATACTACCCATAATGGTGAGCTTGTGCCTGACCATCGGAGCCTGCGCCATGCCGGATCCTCCAATGTCCTTGGATAATCCTCCCGCAGGCAGCACCAACACCTCAAGCAAACCGTCAAGTAATCCAAGTTCATCAGGCAAGAAGGCAGATACACCTTCCGTTAGCTACGACAGTCTCATAGCCAGCACCACGGCCCGTGACAACACTCCCGTTTGTCCGGTGCCCGATGCTCCCGGCACACAGACCGCCGGCAACGACCTGGCCGTTATCGACTACTCTCACGTATCCGACGGATATATCATGGTGAATTACCTAGGTTCCAACGGCAAAGTCAAGCTCCAGATCACGGGACCCAACAAGGTAACCTACACCTACAATATCCAGAACGGCTATGCAGCCTTCCCCATCACCTCCGGGGACGGAAGCTACGAGATCTCCGTATGCGAGAACATTGAGGGTACCAAATATGCAGTGGCTTACAAGACTTCCCTTTCTTTTTCCGGGATATCGGAATTCGGCCCCTACCTGCATCCCAATCAGTATGTCAACTACAACAGCGGCAACAAAGTCGTGACTCTGGCGGCCAACCTGGCAGCCACCTGCAACGACGATCTGGAAGTTGTGACTGCGGTATACAACTACATAATCGGCCATATCACCTATGACTACAACAAGGCCGACACCGTCAAGAGCGGCTATATCTCCAATGTTGACGAGATCCTTAAGAGTAACACCGGCATCTGTCTTGACTATTCATCGGTCATGACCAGTATGTTAAGGAGCCAGTCAATACCCACCAGACTGGAAGTAGGCTATGCCGGCGAGGTCTATCACGCCTGGATCAGCGTCTACATCAAGGAAGTGGGCTGGCTTAACGGAATCATCCAGTTTAACGGCAAGGAATGGTCCCTTGTAGACCCCACCTTCGGTGCCAGCACGGATGAAAAGAAATTAAAGAGCTATATCGGCGACGGAAGTAACTACGCAACCAAATATATATATTAGACCGGGGGGAACCATGAAAACACAGAAAAAATTAACCAACGAAGAACTTGCCTCCTTTTGCTCGCAGGTAGCGGTCATGCTCAAGGCAGGTATCACACCTATCGAGGGCTTAAGGATCCTTCTCTCGGATACCGACGATCCCAAGAGCAAGAACCTGCTTCAGGCCATAATCGATCAGATAACCGAAGGAAATTCCTTCGCGGAAAGTCTTACGGAAGTGGGAGTATTCCCCAATTACGTGCTCAACACCTTAAAGCTTGGTGAAGAAGCGGGTAACATCGATGAAGTCATGAGCTCCCTGGCAGACTATTACGAGCGTGAGACCCAGATATCGGAGAATGTCAGAAGTGCCGTTACCTATCCTCTTATCATGATAGGCATGATGCTTCTTGTTATCATAATCCTCATTACCAAGGTACTCCCCATCTTCAATCAGGTGTATGTACAGCTTGGTTCCGAAATGACAGGCTTTGCCGCAGGTCTTATGAACTTCGGTAATGCCCTTAAGTCCTATTCGGTGGTCTTCATAGCAATACTTGTGATCATAGTGGCTGCTTTTATCTTCTTCTCAAAGTCCCAGATGGGTCGCGATCTTTCAAGAAAGATATTTATCAGCCTTCCAATTACCCGCAAATTCTATGACAACATCGCGGCAGGCCGTTTTGCCAGCGGTACCGCCATTGCCATGACCGCAGGTCTTGACACCTTTGAAAGCCTTGATCTTGTGAGCAAGCTGGTTGAGAATGAAAAGATCTCCCAGAAGATAGATGTCTGCCGTAATGCGATCCTCGAGGGCGAAGGATTTGCCGAGGCCATCAAGATCGCAGGTATCTTCTCCAACGTAAACACCCGTATGGTTGCCGTAGGTTTCAAATCCGGTGAGATTGAAAAAGTTATGCTCAAGATTGCCGATGAATACGATCGCAAGAGCGAAAAGAAGATCAACGAGATCATTTCCATCATCGAACCTACACTGGTCATCATCCTCTCCGTTGTTGTGGGACTCATTCTTTTGTCCGTTATCCTTCCCCTTATGGGTATCATGTCCACCATCGGCTAAGGAGAGCTTATGTACAGATTCAAGTCAGGATTTAAACTAAAAGAACACATTTCGGGTTTTGCCCTGTCTCTGATCCTTTTTGCGGCCATATTTCTTTTCTTTATCCGCTCGGTGAACAATATCTCCACGGATACCCTTGACCGCCAGGAGGAATCCCTGCGGGACGCCCTGACCCGAAGTATTGTCAGCTGCTATTGCGTGGAAGGGACCTATCCTCCCAGCCTTGCATATCTTAAGGATCACTACGGGCTTACCTACGATGATGAAGCATTCTTCGTGGACTACCGCCCCATCGGTTCCAACATGTATCCCGATGTTACGGTATTGAGAAAGGACAAATAAGTGTTTAAGCAGGAAAGAAAACATACGGTAGACATTCTTTTCGTCATCACCCTGTTCCTTGTGTTTGCGGTTTCCGTGGTGATGTTAACAGGTACCGGTGCCACCGTTTATCAAAACATTGTCAATTCCATGACGGAGAACTACAATTCCCGTACTTCCTTCTCTTATATCGTCAACAAGATCCACCAGAACGACAAGAGCGGCGGAGTTAAGTTAGGACAGTACGAGGGACTGGATTCGGTGATCCTTATGGAGGAGATCGACAACATAACCTATTGCACCTATCTTTACTACTACGACGGCCATATCAAGGAGATGTTTACCCGCTACGGTCAGGAATTTGACCCGGCTCTTGGCACGGACATCCTTGAGATTGCAGATTTCAGCGCCAAAGCTGTTACGGATACTCTTTACAGATTTGAGATAACCACGCCGGAGCAGCATAAAGAAACTCTTTATGTACACGTAAACTCCGACTGAGGTGTGAGACATGCATAAATCAAAATCGGCTTTGTTCCTGATGGAACTCATAATCGTAATATTCTTCTTCGCTCTCACCAGTGCGGTGTGCCTGCGGGTGTTTGTCAAGGCCCACGATGTGGCCGGTGAGACCGAGGGCATGAATTACGCCATTCTTTGGGCGGACAACGCAGGTGAATGCTTCAGAGAATACGGTCCCGATGCAGAGAAGATCAAATCCTTGCTGGATGCGGATTTTAACCTGGAGGATTACTCCTACAGCCTTGATTTCAGCGAAGACGACGGCTTTTACTACATGGACTACAAATTCACCTACAGTCCCAAGAACACTGAAGTTTACTCCTTTAAGTTCAAGCAGCACAAGAAGGAGGTGTCCCGTTAATGGCAAAAAAGAAACGTGAATTCTCATTGAATGTGGGTATTTCCTCCATACTGTTCATATTCGTGATACTTGCTCTTGTAAGTTTCGCGATACTTTCCCTTTCAAGCTCCGTAAGTGACTACAAGCTTACAAGCCGTGTGGCGGACGGAAGCACAAAATACTACGAAGCCTGCAATCAGGCCGAAGAAATGCTCGAAGGCTTTGACAGAACCCTTGCCGATCTCTACGCTACAGGTATTTCACGTGCGGGATTCTTCGAGAAGGTTGGGAAGAAGAAAACCTTCTCCGTGCCCGTGACCGATATTCAGACGCTCCAGATTGAGATTAATATTCGCTATCCCGAACGTGCGGGTGAAAGTTTCTACGAGATTGCGAATTGGAGTTTAGAGACTACAGGATCTCTTGAATTTGATGAATCCCTTCCTGTATTTAAATAATTTAATGTAAGACAGGTCAAAGCCCCTATAAAGCTATTCTTCTCGGACACGCTCTCGCTCTTCCCTCTCAGTAGCGGATGCTAGGCTCGAGAGAACCTCGCCAAGCACCGACTGTTCGGGAGGTTCCTGCGAAGAATACTTTATATGGGCTTTTACATTGTTCACCTATGAAAATGCATTGCAAAAGGGTACATCAGGCCTCCAGTATGTTTATGAGTAGCTTTATATGCGCTTCTAATTAATTCATAAAAAAATCCCGTGGAATACATCCACGGGATTCTTCTTTTAATTCACTTTATTCTTCGACTTCAACAACCTCAGTCTCGGCAACTTCATCCGCACCCATCATTTCCTTGGTATCGGATTCGTCTTCTTCATCGCGCTTAGCTTCACGTGCCGCACGCTGTGCTTCACGCATTGCTTCGAGCATCTGCTCGTAACGCTCGTCGGAGCTTAAGCGTACTTCGTTGTAACGCTTCATACCGGTTCCGGCAGGGATCAGCTTACCAAGGATAACGTTCTCTTTAAGTCCGATAAGGGGATCGATCTTACCCTTGATGGCAGCTTCAGTAAGAACCTTGGTGGTCTCCTGGAAGGATGCTGCGGACAGGAAGGAACTGGTTGCAAGAGCGGACTTGGTAATACCAAGGATAACTCTTGTTCCGGTAGCGGGCTGCTTGCCTTCTGCGGTAAGCTGCTCATTGATATCTTCAAAGTCAAGATAGTCGATCATGGAGCCGGGCAGGAATTCTGCATCTCCGTTGTCCTCCACGCGAACCTTCTTTAACATCTGACGAACAATGACTTCGATGTGCTTGTCGTTGATATCAACACCCTGTAAGCGGTAAACTCTCTGAACCTCACGAAGGATGTAGTCCTGAACCGCGCGAATACCTTTGATCTTAAGGAGATCGTGAGGATTTACGCTACCTTCGGTAAGTTCGTCACCGGCTTCGATCTGCTGACCGTCAGTGATCTTGATACGGGAACCGTAAGGAATAAGATAAGTCTTGGTTTCCTTGGTCTCTTCGTTCTCAATGACAACTTCACGTTTCTTTTTGGTATCACGGATGCTTGCAACACCGCCGAATTCTGCGATGATGGCAAGTCCCTTGGGCTTACGTGCCTCGAACAATTCCTCTACACGGGGAAGACCCTGTGTGATATCGCCGCCGGCAACACCACCGGTATGGAAGGTTCTCATGGTAAGCTGTGTACCGGGCTCACCGATGGACTGTGCAGCAATGATTCCGACTGCTTCACCCACCTGAACGGCTTCACCGGTTGCCATGTTGGCACCGTAACATTTAGCGCAGATACCATTGTGTGAACGGCAGCAAAGGATGTTACGAACCTTGATCCTTGCGGTAGGCTTAACAACGCCATCCTCATCGGATACGGGATTTCCGTTGATATCGATACCGTGCTTTAAGATCCTCTCTGCACGGGCGGGAGTGATCATATGGTTCTTCTTGACAATGAGCTCGCCCTTGTCATCGTAAAGGTCTGTGCAGGTAAATCTGCCCTGGATACGGTCCTTCAATGCTTCGATGGTCTCTTTACCGTCCATGAAAGCATATACTTCCATTCCGGGGATCTCTTCCTTGCCTTCGGCACAGTCGATCTCTCTGATGATGAGTTCCTGGGATACATCGACCATTCGACGGGTAAGGTAACCGGAGTCGGCGGTTCTGATAGCCGTATCGGAAAGACCTTTACGAGCACCGTGTGCAGACATGAAA
>JAEEGT010000137.1 GCA_016280465.1 Lachnospiraceae bacterium
ATGAACTTCACGACAAGGGACTTGAGATCCTGGATTTCCCTTGCAACCAGTTCGCAAACCAGGCTCCCGGCAATGACGAAGAGATCCACACCTTCTGCACCGGCAGATACGGAATTTCTTTCCCTCAGTATTCTAAGATAGATGTTAACGGTGAGAATGCCATTCCTCTTTACAAGTGGCTCACCGAAAACACAAAGTTCGAAGGCTTCGGAAAGGGCCCCGGCGCTTTGCTTCTTTCCGGCGTAGTTAAGGCTATGGACAAGAATTATAAAAAGAACGGCAACATCAAGTGGAACTTCACAAAGTTCATTATCGACAAGAACGGTGAGATCGCTGCAAGATTTGAGCCTACCGCCAGCCTTGAAGAGATGCAGAAAAAGGTTGAAGAATTACTGTAATTGGTTTATTCTGTGCTGTAAAAAGGGGCGCATTGAATAAATGGAGGTATCCTTAATGAAAACCGGGGAAAAATACGATTGCTTAAAACTTGATAACCAGCTTTGCTTTCCGCTTTATGCCTGCGCCAAGGAAGTGGTAAGGCGTTACAAACCCTTTCTTGACGAGCTGGACCTTACATACACTCAGTACATTGCCATGATGGTAATGTGGGAGAGCGGGTGTGTCAGCTCCAAGGTTATGGGTGAGAGACTGTTTCTGGATTCGGGAACATTGACTCCGGTTCTTAAAAAGCTGGAAGAGAAGGGCTATATCACCAGAAAGCGTGATAAGGATGACGAGAGAAATCTTCTTGTTACCATCACGGATAAGGGGACAAAACTCAGGGAGCAGGCGGTACTGATACCTGCAAAACTCAGTTCCTGCCTTAATCTTCCACAGGAGGATGCCCTGCAGCTTTACACTATCTTACATAAGTTTATGGACACCATAAAGGCGTCCGCAGAATAGCTTTCATCACGTCAGAACTACCCCCTCGGATCGCGACTTGATCGCGGTCGCACCTACTCCCTCCCTCAAATAATATAAGTTCTGACTTTACCGTATAAAAAGAAGCGCTCCGATAACCGGGGCGCTTCTTTATATGGGGAGAATAGGGAAATTGTAATTAATCTTTCATCATGGCCTTAATGGGATTGATCCCGGCCGCCGTCCTTTTGATGGACGCAAGATTTTCGAAAAGATAATCTTCGAGTTTTGCGATCTCCTCTTCCGAAAATCCCTTTTGCGAGGTTATCTTGCAATCGGGAACGTAACCTTCCGCAAACCTTTCACCTTCGGAAAAATAGATGCAGGCTTTCTTTTCACCTTCTTTGTCTATCACTCCCGATATGAGCATGTTGAGTTCGGTCGGATCGTTCATGGTTTGAGTATCCTCACATATAAAACCCGCTATAGGACCGGGGCGCCATCTTTGGTGCGGTTTCACCGCCGGCCCCGGGGCAGCAACTGCGGTGTTTGCTGCTCTTACTTTATATATCGGCAGGTCTTAAAAATACATGAGCCCCTTTTTAATTTATTTTTAATTCCGTGATGACGGAGCCAAAAGGAACGGTGTCATCAAACCGTAATATCCTTGAGAAGGGTTCTTTTTATGCTATAATGTGTTTTGGGTTTAGGAATCGTGTAACGGACCTAAAAATGGTACAGAGGTAACAAGGAGGATACGGAATGAAAAGAAATGAAGTACCTGTGGATGAGACCTGGGACTTAAGCCTGATCTGCAAGGATGCTAAGGAAGCATGGGCCAAGGCGGAGGAATTCAAGGCTCTTGCCGACAGGATCGAGAAAGAGTACAAGGGCAGGCTGAACGATGCGGCTAAACTGGTGGAGTGCCTGCATCTTTTTGAGCGCATGCATGAACTGGCGGCTAAATTCGATTACTTTTCACTGGATATGGAGACGGATTATTCGGATGCCGACAAGGTGACCGCCGCAAACAAGGCTTCAGCCGTAATGACCGAAGGCTTTACAAAAACAAGCTTTATCGAGAGCGAGATTGCCAATGCCGACGATGCGGTCCTTGAGGAGGCCATTAAAAACGGAGGCACGGTATCACACTACATCAAGGAACAGCTCAGGGGAAAGAAATATCTCTTACACCCCGAAACAGAGAAGGTCCTGACAGCTCTCGGAGAGTTCATGGGCTCGCCCTATGACGTATATCTTCAGGCAAAGCTCTCCGACATGAAGTTCGGTGATTTTACCGTCAACGGAAAGAACTATCCCTTAGGCTATGCCCTCTTTGAGGATGAGTATGAGTACGAGGTGGATACCGACGTTCGCCGTGCTGCTTTCAGAAACTTTTCCGATAAGATCAAACAGTATGAGAATGTAACCGCGGCAGCTTATAACGCTTATGTGACCAGAGACAAGCGCCTTGGAGAGTTAAGGGGCTATAAGGATGTGTTCGATTACCTGCTTTTCTCTGACGATGTTTCAAGAGAACTTTACGACAGACAGATCGATGTGATAATGGAGAAACTTGCGCCTCACATGCGTAAGTACGCGCGTCTCCTTCAGAAGGTTCACAAGCTTGACAAAATGACCTATGCGGACCTTAAGCTTTCCGTGGATCCGGGCTTTGATCCCAGAGTCACCATGGAGGATGCGGAAAAGTACATCGCCGACGGCTTGAAGGTTATGGGCGACGAGTATGTGGCAATGATCCACGAAGCCTTTAAGAAAAGATGGATCGATTATGCTACCAACGACGGCAAGTGCACCGGAGGCTTCTGCGCAAGCCCTTATGGAGTACCCGCTTCCTTTATCCTGCTTTCCTGGCAGGGACGCATGGCGGATGTGTTCACACTGGCTCACGAGCTGGGTCATGCGGGACATTTCAGACTATGCAACAACGCCCAGGGCTACTTTGATACCATGGTTCCCAGATACTTCGTGGAATCCCCCAGCACCATCAATGAGTTGCTTTTGACAGGCTATCTTGAAAAGACCAATCCCGATCCCCGATTCAAGAGATGGGTTCTTGGATGTACCGTGGGAAAGACCTACTACCATAACTTCGTGACCCACCTCCTGGAGGCCGCATATCAGAGAGAGGTTTACAAGATCGTGGATGCCGGCGGCAGTGTGCAGGCGGAGACCCTTTCAAAGATCTACAAGGATATACTTACAAAGTTCTGGGGAGATACGGTGGAACTTACGGAAGGCGCGGAACTTACCTGGATGAGACAGCCTCACTACTACATGGGACTTTACTCATATACATATTCTGCAGGCCTTACCATTTCCACCAAGATGTGCAAGCGTATCCTTGAAGAGGGCGAGCCTGCGGTCAATGACTGGAAGAAGGCTCTTTCCGCAGGAAGCACCGTTAACCCCGTTGAGTTTGCAAAGATGGCGGGAGTGGATATCTCCACCGACGGTCCCCTTCTTGATACGATCGAATATATCGGTTCCATGATCGATGAGATGTGGGAACTTACCGAGCAGCTGGGATTCTGATCCTTAGTGATTTAGCGGGCCTTTATGGCCCGCTTTTTTTGTCTGGAGGCTCCTGCCACGGTGTTTATTATATGTTAACGAACCTTTGCTATCATGATATCCGTAAAGGTGTCTGCAAAGGTAAGCTCCGTCCGAAATACCGGCGGCCTACCACACCTGAAAGGAGCGATCATGAGCCTGTCTGTTGGCGGCTACGGTTCAATGAATGTAAATACTGCATCCCTGTCGCCCTACGAGCAGCAGAAAATCGCCGAAAACAGGGAGCGCATGGGTATCAAGGATCCCGTCAAGGAAGCTCTTAAGACCGAGGACAGCAAGCCCGTCGATAAAAAGAAACTTCCAAAGACCGATCCCAACTACGAGTGCCAGACCTGTAAGAACCGCAAGTATCAGGACGGTTCCGATGAAATGGTATCCTTTAAGACGGCACAGCACATGTCTCCCGGTGAGGCGGCAACCCGTGTAAGGGCCCACGAGCAGGAGCATGTCTCCAATGCCTATACCAAGGCAGCACAGGAGGGCGCCAAGGTCCTGCAGGCATCCGTGGCAATCCATACCGCAGTCTGCCCCGAGTGCGGCAAGACCTATGTGTCCGGAGGCACCACCACCACAAGGATCAAATACTACAACGACAAGAATCCCTACGACAAAGCACGTAAGGTGCAGGATTCCACGAAAACCGCAGGGAAGAATATCGACACGGGGTTCTGACAGGTTTCTTTTTACGGAAACTAATTTGTCATAAGCGAAAAATAAAAGGGTCTAACTTATTGTTCAGACCCTTTTTTTATTTGGGGTTTTATTGTAAAATCTAGATAACTCGAAAGAGGAAGGAGGGTTATGCGATGTTTACAGCATTAACAGGTTTTGCGTCACTTACCAACATGACACCGGTCTGGCTCATAATCTTTGCGATCCTTATCATTATCGAGCTTGCCACCATGGGTCTTACCACCATCTGGTTTGCGGGCGGTGCGGTGATCGCAGCGGTGATAGCGCTTATCGGCGGTCCCGTATGGCTTCAGGTCCTTTTGTTCATACTTGTTTCGGTGGTGCTTTTGATCTTCACCCGTCCCATTGCAGTCAAGTATTTCAACAAGAACAGGTTCAGGAGCAACGTGGAGAGCATGATCGGCAAACAGGCCGTAGTCATCGGCGAGATCGATAATGTTCAGGGCCTCGGTCAGGTACGTGTCGGTGGGCTTGAATGGTCCGCAAGGAGCTCCGACGGGTCTGTGATCAAACCCGGAACGGTAGTCGTAGTCGAAAGTGTTGAAGGTGTTAAACTTATAGTCAAAGTACAGGAGGAGAATTAGTTATGGAGTATGTATTAATTGCGGTAGGTTTGCTGATAGTTTGTATCATCATTTCCTGCATCAAGATCGTTCCCCAGGCTCAGGCTTTCGTGGTTGAACGTCTCGGTGCCTACCAGGCTACCTGGAGCGTAGGTCTTCACTTCAAGGTGCCCATCATTGACAAGATTTCCAAGAGAGTCCTTTTGAAGGAGCAGGTTGCGGACTTCCCTCCCCAGCCCGTTATCACCAAGGATAACGTTACCATGCAGATCGATACGGTAGTGTTCTTCCAGATCACGGACCCTAAGCTCTTTACCTACGGTGTTGAGGCTCCCATGCTTGCCATCGAGAACCTGACAGCCACCACTCTTCGTAACGTTATCGGTGATCTGGAACTTGACCAGACCCTTACAAGCCGTGAGACCATCAATGCCAAGATGCGTGCAACTCTTGACGAAGCTACCGATCCCTGGGGCATCAAGGTCAACCGTGTTGAGCTTAAGAACATCATGCCTCCCACCGCCATCCGTGACGCCATGGAGAAGCAGATGAAGGCAGAGCGTGAACGTCGTGAAGCCATCCTTAAGGCAGAGGGTGAAAAGAAGTCCACCATCCTTGTAGCCGAAGGTAAGAAGGAATCCGCCATCCTCGAAGCAGAGGCTGAGAAACAGTCCGCGATCCTTCGTGCAGAGGCAGAAAAAGAAAAGATGATCCGTGAGGCCGAAGGTGAAGCCGAAGCTATCCTTAAGGTTCAGCAGGCTACCGCAGACGGTATCAGGATGATCAAAGAAGCCGGCGCCGATGATGCAGTCCTTAAGCTTCGCAGCTTCGAAGCCTTTGAGAAGGCTGCCAACGGCAATGCCACCAAGCTTATCGTGCCCAGCGACATCGCAAGCATAACAAGCCTTGCTGCTGCGGTAAAAGAAACCGTTAATAAATAAATCAGCTTAAAATTTTAACAGTATTGCAAAGCGCCTCCAATTCCCGGGGGCGCTTTCTTTTGTTTGAACATGGCCTTTCATTGTGATATAATTACTTTTCAGTTGCAACCGTTGTTAATGCGCGCAGATCTACCTTTTGCGCGGCACACCTTTTTGAGAAGAGGGTACGAAAATGGATTTAAAAGGCAGAGACTTTCTTAAATTACTTGATTACTCCCCGGAGGAGATACAGTATCTTGTGGATCTGGCTGCAAGCCTCAAGGAGAAAAAGAAAAAAGGGATAGCTCACGACCAACTTCGCGGCAGGCACGTGGCTCTTATTTTTGAGAAGACCAGCACCCGCACCAGATGCTCCTTTGAAGTTGCGGCAGGAGATCTTGGCATGGGTTCCACTTATCTCGATCCTTCAAGCTCCCAGATAGGCAAGAAAGAAAGCATCGCCGACACCGCAAGAGTATTGAGCCGTATGTTTGACGGTATCGAATACAGGGGTTACGGTCAGGAGATCGTTGAAGAACTGGCCAAATACGCCGATGTGCCCGTATGGAACGGACTTACCAACGAATTCCACCCCACGCAGATGCTTGCGGACCTTTTAACGATCCAGGAGCATTTCGGACACACAAAGGGTATAAGGCTTACCTATATGGGTGACAGCCGTTACAACATGGCTAATTCTCTTATGGTCACCTGCGCAAAGATGGGCATGCATTTTACCGCCTGTGCTTCCAAGAGTTATTTCCCCGATCCCGAACTTGTGGAAACCTGCAAAAAGATCGCAGCCACCACCGGCGGAAGCATAAGACTTACCGAGGATGCCATGGAAGGTACCAAGGATGTGGATGTTATCTACACCGATGTCTGGGTATCCATGGGCGAGCCTCTTGAAGTTTGGGAAGAACGCATCAGAGAACTGGGACCTTATCAGGTGAATAAAAAGATAATGGACAATGCGGGACCTCAGGCTATATTCCTTCACTGTCTGCCTGCTTTCCATGATCTGAAGACCGGTCTTGGCAAGGAAATGGGTGAGCGCTTCGGACGCACTGAAATGGAAGTTACGGACGAGGTATTCGAATCTCCCGCTTCCAAGGTGTTTGACGAGGCTGAAAACCGCATGCACACCATTAAGGCAGTCATGGCTGCCACACTGGGATATAAGGAGGACTGACGCATAAGCGCCCGATCTTTGATGGAACCTGTTACTATTTGCGCCGCCAACGGCTACAACGAAAAATACTATTTCAATCCTGTCTTCGACAAGATCCCCGAATCAGTCAAAGAGGAACTGAAGATAATCTGCGTTCTTTTTACCGATGAGGTGGGAGGGATCATTACCCTCGGCTTCGATGAGGAAGGCGAACTTCAGATAAAGACCGACTTTGACGAGAATGATTTTAATTACGACGAGATCGCCAGCGGGCTTCTGGTCAGCAAGATCCGCGCCACGCGCCAGGAACTTTTCGAGTCCCTGAGCCTGTTTTACAGAGTGGTGGTACTTGGCGAAGATATTGAAGAGGCATAGACATGATACTGGTCATTGATGTAGGAAATACAAATATCACATACGGAGTATACGACGGAGACAAGCTGGTCACCACCTTCAGGATGATCTCCAATGTTTCCCGTACCTCCGATGAATACGGAATGATGATCGGCGCACTCCTTAGTTCTAACGGAGTTAAGACCGGCGATATCACCGGCGCCATCATTGCAAGCGTTGTTCCCAATGTGATGCATTCACTGACGGGTGCGGTAAAGAGATACTTTTCCATTAACCCTCTCATAGTGGGTCCCGGGACCAAGACAGGCATTAAGATCACTTCGGAGAATCCCAGGGAGATCGGTGCGGACAGAATAGTGGACGTGGTGGGAGCCTATGAAAAGTACGGCGGCCCCGTGCTTGTAATCGACTTCGGTACAGCCACCACTTACGATCTGGTCACTGCAGACGGCTGCTTCGGTGTGGGTATCACGGCACCGGGTATCAAGATAAGTGCCAAGGCTCTTTGGACTGATACCGCCAAGCTTCCTGAGATCGAGATAAAGAAACCTGCCTCCATCCTTGCGGGTGAGACAATATCCTCCATGCAGGCGGGACTTGTTTACGGTCAGATAGGTGCCACTGAGCACATCATCAGGGAAGTTAAGAGACAGAGCGGGATCAAGGATATGAAGGTGGTCTCCACCGGAGGTCTCGGAAGGCTCATTTCGGAAGAAACGGAGCTTATTGATGTGTACGATCCTTTTCTTACTCTCGAAGGCTTGAAGATCCTGTATCAGAAGAACGTTAAGAATCAATAGTTTTTATGAAGATCGGCAATCTTTCGTTGCCGGGCAATCTGATCCTTGCCCCCATGGCAGGGGTATCCGACCTGCCTTTTCGCCTGCTTTGCAAGGAAAACGGGGCGGCCATGACCTGCATGGAAATGATCAGTGCCAAGGCAATCTACTATAACAACAAAAACACCGAAAGTCTTCTGGCAATTCATCCGGATGAAGGGATTGTGTCCCTTCAGCTCTTCGGAAGCAATCCAAAGATCATGTCGGAAATGGCAAAGAGAATAGAGGAGCGTCCCTTCAGCGTGCTGGATATCAATATGGGATGCCCGGTTCCCAAGATCGTAAACAACCATGAGGGTTCCTACCTTATGAAGGACCCGAAGCTTGTTTACGACATTGTTTATGCCATTAAACGCGCTATAAAGAAACCGGTATCCGTAAAGATCCGAAAGGGTTTCGACGAGGCACATGTGAATGCTCCCGAGATAGCCCAAGCAGCCGAAGAGGCGGGGGCTGACTGCATAGCGGTCCACGGCCGCACCAGAGAGCAGTACTATTCCGGTGAAGCGGACATAGATATCATCAGAAGGGTTAAAGAAACCGTTAAGATCCCTGTCATCGGTAACGGTGATGTAACGGACACGGCATCCGCCCGCAGGATGCTTGAAGAAACCGCATGTGACGGTGTCATGATAGGAAGGGCTTCTCAGGGGAACCCCTTCATTTTTAAGGAAATAGAGTGTGGGTTAAAGGGTATTGAGTATATCCCGCCCACCAAAGAAGAGATCAAACAGACGATCCTGCGTCATGCGGATCTGCAATTACAGTACAAAGGGGAATATATCGGAATTCGTGAGATGCGAAAGCACCTGTCCTGGTATTTAAAGGGCTTTGAAGGTGCGGCGGCTCTTCGAGCCCGTATCAACGAAATGGACAGGATGGACGACTTAAGAGCGGTAGTCGAGACTGTTTTTCGGTAAGATTACGATCATGGTTTTCGGAAAGAGATTTAACATTTATTACATTAAGTACGGCGGCTGGCTGTTGCTGGGAATATTATCCTTACTGGTGGTAGACTTCGGACAGTTAAAGGTGCCGGAATTATACAGAATGGTCGTGGACGGTATAAATACCGGCTCCGTGACCTATAAGGGCGTTCTTACGCCCTTCAATATGGATTTTCTTTTGGATCGGATCTGTGCGCCGCTTCTTGTGGTAGTGGCGCTTATCTGCGTAGGCAGAGCTTTATGGCGCATCTGCTTTTTCGGTTCATCCATCAAAGTGGAGGCGGATCTTCGTGACCGCATGTTCGACCACTGCAAGGATCTTTCACAGCAATATTATCAGGTAAATAAAGTCGGGGACATGATGAGCCTCTTTACCAACGATCTTGATACCATCCAGGACTGTTTCGGTAACGGCGTGCTGGTAATGGCCGATGCCCTTGTTCTTGGCGTCATGGCCTTTATCAAGATGTTTCGCATGAGCCGGTTCCTGACGGCACTTTCCATGATCCCCATGATCCTGCTTTTTATCATGGCGACTTTGCTTGGCAAGGAAATGTCCAAACGCTGGGACAAGCGCCAGGAAGCCTTTTCCGCGCTTTCCGATTTTTCACAGGAAAGCTTTTCGGGTATTACGGTCATCAAGGCTTTTACCAAGGAACTATTTGAACTGATGGCCTTCAGGAAACTGAACAAAGAAAATGAAAAGGTCAATGTGTCCTTTACCAGGGTTTCGGTGTTGATGAACATCCTGTTCCTTTTCTTTGTGGAATCCGTTATCTGCGTGATCTTGGGATACGGTGGATTCCTTGTGTACAAAGGAAACTTCAGCGCAGGCGAACTGGTGGAGTTCATAAGCTACTTTTCTTCCATAGTTTGGCCTATTGAGGCAATATCCATCCTGATCGATATGTCCGCCCGCTCCAAAGCTTCCTGCAACCGTGTTGACAAGTTCATGTCCGCAACCGCCGATGTGGTGGACAGAGAGGGTGTTAAGGAAGTGCCCGCCGATTTTAAGGGCGGTATTGAATTCAGGCATTTAAGCTTTACATATCCCGGCTCAGACAGAGAGATCCTCTCCGATGTGAGCTTTACGATAAAGCCCGGTGAGAACGTGGGCCTCATAGGCAAGACCGGTGCAGGAAAGACCACAGTGGTGGATCTTATAGCAAGGACCTACAACGTGCCGGAGGGAACCCTGTTCATTGACGGCGTGGATGTTAACGATATGCCAATAAAGGGCTTGAGGGAGCATATAGCCTATGTTCCCCAGGATAATTTCCTGTTCAGCGATACAATTGCCAATAACATTGCTTTTGCAAAAGAAAATTCCGATGATCTTGATTCCATCGAACGGGTGGCAAGATTATCCGATGTCCACGACAACATCATCGAATTTCCCGATGGGTACAAGACTGTCCTTGGAGAGCGGGGTGTTACGGTGTCCGGAGGGCAGAAGCAGCGTATCTCCATTGCCAGAGCCCTGCTTAAGGATGCGGAGATACTGATACTTGATGATTCCGTATCCGCTGTGGATACCAAGACGGAGAAGGTCATAATAAACGGTCTCAAAGAGACACGCAAAGGTAAGACCACGATCCTCATCGCCCACAGGATCAGTACTGTGGAGCATATGGACAAGATCATATTTATCGATGACGGAAAGCTGCTTGCCATGGGAAACCATGAGGAGTTATTAAAGAACTGCCCCGAGTATGTGAAGATGGTTGAACTTCAGAAACTTGAGGACGAAAGGAGGGAGTTAAATGCGTGAGTATTATCCACTTTTACTTGCCGGCGCCGTGATCGGCGTGTTCACCCTGCTTTTTGTCCTTGCATTTGCTTTCATGAAGGACAAAAAGAAAGCCATCGGTTTCGACCGGAACATGAAGGATTCCGAGATAACAAAGAGGCTTTTAAGGTATGCGGCACCGCATAAACTGAGCTTTTTGATCGTGCTTTTGATAGTTATCTTTTCCATTACCTATGATGTGGTGTCACCTTATCTCATCGGACGTATTGAGGAAACGGTCAAGGGAAGGTTTGAGATGCCTGAGCTTCTGTGGCTCGTGGCGGGATATTTCGGTATCCTGATCGTGACCATACTTTGCACCTATGCCCAGGATATGATCCTGCAGGCTACGGGTCAGAAGATCCTTTCAGCCATCCGTGAAGATGTATTCTTCCATATCGAGAATCTGTCCCACGAGCAGCTGAATCACATACCCGTGGGAAAACTCGTTACCAGAGTTACCAACGATACCAACGCCATCTCCATGATGTTCACTAACCTGATCCCGGGGCTTGTAAAGAGTGTGTTCGTGATCTTCGGTGTATTGGGCGCCATGCTTATGTTAAATTACGAATTAACATTGATGGTACTTTGCTTTGTGCCCTTTATCGTGCTTTTTACCTATATATTCCGTAAGTTTTCAAGAAAGACCTACAGGCGCACCAAGGATGCCATAACGGACATTAATACCTTCCTTTCGGAGAATCTGTCCGGCATCAAGATCACACAGATCTTCAACTGTGAGCAGAAGAAACTTTCCGAGTTCAGAGAAAGAAACAAAGAGCTGAGGGCTGCAAGGAGCAGGGAAATTTACGTATTTTCCGTGTTCAGGCCTTCGATGTACATGCTTTACATGGCGTCGGTACTGGGACTTTTGTATCTCGGCGGCAAGGGCTATATCAAGAATACCGTATTTCTCGGTCAGACCATCACCAGCGGTGTGCTGGTAAGCTTTTATATGTACATAAACAAGTTCTACACTCCCATACAGAACCTGGCGGAGCAGTTTAACAGGCTTCAGTCCGCCTTTGCTTCCGCAGAGAAGATCTTCACCATCATGGACATGGAATCGGAGATCGTGGAGGATCCCGAGGGTATCGAGCCCGAGCATTTAAGGGGCGAGATCGAGTTCAAGAATGTATGGTTTGCCTATGAAGGCGAAGAGTGGGTACTTAAGGATGTTTCCTTCCATGTGGCACCGGGTGATACGGTTGCTTTTGTGGGCGCAACTGGTTCGGGTAAGACCACCATCCTTGCTCTGGTGTGCAGAAACTATGACATACAGAAGGGTCAGATCCTGATAGACGGCATAGATATCAAAAAGTACAAGCTTTCCGCGCTCAGGTCCCATTTCGGGCAGATGCTTCAGGACGTGTTCCTTTTCTCGGGAACCATCCGTTCCAATATCATCCTTCGCTCCGAAGGGATCGGGGATGAAGAGATCATGGAGGCTTGCCGTTATGTCAATGCCGACAAGTTCATAGGCAAGCTTACCGGTGGCCTTGACGAGGAAGTGAGAGAGCGAGGAAACAATTTTTCCCAGGGACAGAGGCAGCTGCTTTCCTTTGCAAGGACAATCATCCACAAGCCCGATGTGATGATCCTGGACGAGGCAACGGCAAATATCGATACGGAAACGGAGATCCTTATTCAGAATTCCATGGAGAAGATGATGAACATCGGAACCATGCTGATAGTGGCACACAGACTTTCCACGATACAGCATGCGGACCGCATCATCGTTATTTCCAAGGGAGAGATAATCGAGGAAGGCAATCACTTCGAATTGCTGGATAAGAAGGGCGCTTATTACGAACTGTACAGATTGCAGTACAGCAATTAGATACCGGTTATTGAAAAGAGAATCCCCCGCACTGCGGGGGATTATTTGTTGCAATCTTATTTTCCGGGGGTAACGCCTTCGATCACAAAAGTGGTGACGGAGTTACCTATGAGAGTAAAGCGGAAACCGGCGCTCTCCGCGTGAATGACTCCCAGCTCTTTCCAGGATTCTCCGGATCCGAGGCTTCCGCTGGTACGGGTCACGGAAGCATCACCTGCGACCTTGAAGCCTTTTAGATTGAAAACCGCGTTCCTGTCTGCTTTGGAAGTGTTTACCGCAACAACGGTAAGGGTTTTCTTTGCCGGATCGTAGGCTGCTATGACCGAATCGTCTCCCGTTAGGATGACTGTGGAGCCGGGACGGATAAATCTGGTGAACTGACCGATGGCATAGTATTTCTGGGTCAGGTATATGGTCTGAAGATCCAGATCCGCAACCGCAGCGCCCCAGAAACCTTTGGTCACGTCGGGCATGCCGGCGTCTTTCTTGCCGTTAAAGCCTCCGGTGGACACATAGGTGCCGATGACCTGCCACATTACCCACGCGGAAGGATCCAAACCGTTGATATCTGAAATGATCTTCCTTGAGATCCAAAGAGCGGCACCCATTTCTCCGGCATTTTCTCCTGCCGTTTCGCCGCTGTCTGTTTCACTCATCCAGAGGTTGAAGCCTTTCTTTTTACGGAGGGCTCCCAGCTCTTTGATCTTATCTACCCCGTAGGTGTGAGTATTTATGCGGTCGATGACTTTACGAGCCTCGTCGGAATAGGCAAGATAGGAGTATAATGCCTTGTCGGTGCTGGTCTCATCGCTGGCCACGATCTCGGCGCTGAGTCTGGCAGCGTTGAAAGCTGCGGCAGTCTCCAGTATGATCTCGGACTGGTCGGTACCGGGATCCACGTGACAGCCTTCCTGCTTCTCGCTGAAGGCGTGCCAGTAATCCGTATCGGGCTCGTTCATGGGTGAAACGGAGGATACTTTTACATTTAACTTTTTCTCAATGTGGGAAGAAACGGTTGCAAGATACTTTCCGAAGTTGCCGTAATACTTGGGCTTCAGATTGTTTTTTGCGGCATTCTCGGCGCCGCTCGAACATCCGCTTTCGGTCATAAAGTAAGGGGGAGAATTGGAAAAGACTTCAACGTAGGCATCGGGACCGGCTGCACGGTAGCATTCCTTGAGAACACGCAGCTGCCTGCTGTCTGCGGTATAGTTATATTCAAACATACCGGTGTTTGGGTTTTTGTAAAGCCAGCCGGGTACCTCGGAATCGCTTCGGGTTATGTGATCGTGCTCAGGATCGTCGCCACCACCGATATTATAACGCATGATATTAAAACCGAGGCCGTCAAGACTGTAGAAAAGTCTTGCAGATTCACGAGACAGCGCCTGTGAGTCACCGATGCGGTTTGCCCACCAGCAAAGAGAGGTGCCCCATCCCTGAAACTTGCCTCCGTTTGTCTTTGAACGGTTGGCATAATCTACCGAAAATGTTAAATCGTGATTTGACTCCATATAATCCCCCGATTATATAACATTATATTCGTAAACCCTTGGGATAGTGGTTCTTTAAGATCCCGCCGGAAGCCTTACCATACCCCATGGAAAAGCCTTCGCAGAATACGGGGATCCATCCCTTCAGGTTTTCGTTGCAGTTTAGTGTTTCGCCGTGAAGATATTTCATCGCTTCGTCAAAAGAAAGATCTGCCCGCGAAGCAGCATCTTCGGGCTTTAAAGCCATGGCAAGCGAATGGGCGGGCTCCAGACGGTTCTTTTTCCTGACCGCCACATGAAGACCTGGGCGCTGTACCCTGAGGCCTTTAAGCTCTTGTAGCGGAGACGGAGTCAGATAGATATTGTCTCCGAATTCCGTTATGTAAGTATCTGCAAAAAGAAGATCCGCAGCTTCGGCTGTAAGTCCTGCCTCGGCAGACAGGAAATCCTTTATTTCTTTCTTTAACTTAAGATCGGAAGCCTTGCCTGAGGGCAAAACAGCCTGTCTTGCAGGTGCCGTGCCCGATTTTTTCAAAAGAGCCACAAAGTGACCTTCACCTTCGATCTTATGAGGCCAGAGCCGGAGAGTTTTAAGGAGTTCCGGATTCCCGTCGGCCCATTCGGGATGTCCCTGGTCAAAGAAAGAGGACATCTTTGAACCTTCAATGGTAAACTCCGGGTGATCCTTGATAAATGCTGCGATGGTCTGTTCGTTTTCCCCGGGATTGAAGGTGCAGGTGGAATAGACCATGAATCCTCCGGGACGAAGCATGGATGCGGCATAGTCCAGTATTTCCGACTGCCGTTTTGCACAAAGAAGGGTGTTTTCCACACTCCATTCTGTCCTTGCGGTCTCGTCCTTACGGAACATGCCCTCGCCGGAACAGGGGGCATCCACCAGTATTTTGTCAAAGAATTCGGTAAAACGTGCAGAAAGGGATGCCGGTGATTCGTTAAGGACCACACAGTTTCTGACTCCCATTCTCTCTATATTTTCGGAGAGGATCTCGCTGCGTTGTCTGTTGATCTCGTTGGAGACAAGAAGACCGGAGTTTTGAAGCCTTCCGGCTGCCTGGGATGATTTACCGCCGGGGGCGGCACAAAGATCGAGAACATAATCTCCGGGTTTTGGATCCAGCACTGAAACTGCCGACATGGCGCTTGATTCCTGAATGTAGTAGGCGCCTGCCTCGTGAAGAGGATGTCTGCCCGGACGCTCTTCCGACTTGTAGAAGAAGCCTTCCACGGCCCATGGAACGGAGGTCAGGGTAAAAGGCATGCGGTCTGTGAAGGTCGAAAGATCGCTCTTTAAGGTATTGCATCGAAGCCCGTATTGCCTGTCGCAATCGTAGGATGCTAAAAAATCCCCGTATTCATCTTTAAGAAGGGCCCTCATGTTCTCTTTGAAGGCTTCCGGCAATGATAGGCTGCTCATATAAAAATATTAAGTCTTTTTCAGCGGGAATTCAATGGAATTTACTTTAAAATAAAAGAAAATAGCAATAAGTGATAATTAGGTGACACAGTTTGAATAGTCTGACATTTTCTTTTTTTATATAATTTTTTCGGAGGGTGAATTCTATGGGCAATTTCTGTTTATGGGACGGCAGCCGTTCTGCCGAATTCTTCACGGATGAATGCGCATACAAGGGTGTAATTCGTGTTGCGGTCAAAGTTCTTGATGATTTTTCTGCTGTTACCGGAACCGGTGGCACGAAAAACTTAAGGGCTGTCAGCGCCGAACTTGAAAACTGCGAATCTGCGGTGCTTTTTGCTACCGTGGGAAACAGCCCCATCCTTGATTCTCTTGAATCGCAAGGACTGATCTCCCTGTCCGATATCCGGGATAAGAGAGAAGTATTTCGCTTTGCACGCATACAATCCCCCAGCCTTAAAGTTAAAGATCTGCTTGTAATAGCGGGAAGTGACAAACTGGGTACCGAGTACGGTGCTTTTGCCCTTTCCGAAAAGATGGGAGTATCTCCTCTGGCAACCTGGGCCGACGGTGTGAGAGCGCACCGGGACCGTATCGAACTGACGGAGGCGGATCTCATTACGTCCAAAGAACCCGACGTTAAGTTCAGGGGATTTTTCATCAACGATGAGTGGCCCTGCTACGGTAATTGGACCACGGAACATTTCGGCGGCTTCAATGCCGTGATGTATGACAGGGTCTTTGAACTTTTGTTAAGACTTAAGGGTAACTATCTGTGGCCCGCCATGTGGTCCTCTTCTTTTGCCTGGGACGGTCCGGGACTTGCTTCCTATGAACTGGCCACCGAGTACGGCATCTACATCGGCAACTCGCATCATGAGCCCTGTCTTCGAGCCGGCGAAGAATACAGGCAGGTCAGAGGGCCTGAGAGCGAATACGGCGATGCCTGGAGCTTCCTTGAGAATGAAAAAGGTATCACCAAATTCTGGAAGGATTCTCTTGACGAGCGGGGCGGCTTTGACAGTGTGGTAACCGTGGGCATGCGCGGTGAGGCCGATTCCACCATTCTCGGAGCCAATTCCACCCTTAAAGACAATATCGACCTGTTAAAGAGCGTTATCACCTGCCAAAAGAAACTCCTTGCTGAGACCGAGGCGAAATTCAACAAGAAATTTCCCAAGATGCTGGCCCTTTACAAGGAAGTGGAGCCTTTCTATTACGGCGATGAAAACACACCCGGTCTCATTGACTGGGACGGCCTTGACGATGTCACGCTGATGCTCTGTGAGGATAACCATAACTACGTACGTACCCTGCCGGGACCTAAGAACAAAAACCACCCCGGCGGCTTCGGAATGTACTATCACGTGGATTATCACGGAGATCCCATATCATACGAGTGGATCAATTCCACGCCCCTTACCACCATCCGTGAGCAGATGACAAGAGTTTACGATTACGGTGTAAGGGATATCTGGATCCTCAATGTGGGGGATCTTAAGCACAATGAATTTCCGCTGTCCTTCTTCATGAACCTAGCTTATGATGTCAGGGCTTTTGAGTCGGAGGATTTTGCCACTGAGTATACGGTGAAGACCGTTGCGGGCCTTTTGGGCCTTAAGGCCGGTTCGGACAAAGCAAAAGAAGCCGCATGGATTCTGGAAGAAACAGTACGCTTAAATTCCATGAGACGTCCTGAAGCCCTTAACGAGAGGGTTTACAGTCCCTATGCATATAACGAGGCCGCAAGGATGCTTGAAAGAGTTGACAGACTTTCAAAGCGTGAGGCGGCTCTCAGGTCATCCCTTTCGGACCAAGAAAGGGACGCCTGGTATTCTCTTTCCGGATTTCAGACGGAAGGCACCGTAAATCTTCTGAGAATGCACTTAAATGCCGGCATCAACAACATGTATGCCCTGCTTGGCCTCAAACAGGCCAATGCATATGCTGACAAGGTAACTGCCGCCATCGAAAGAGACAGGGAATTAAAGCAGGAATGGGCAGCTTTCAAAGACGGCGAGTGGAAGGGTATGGAGCTGGCATCCCACATCGGTTTCACCAAGTGGAACGATGACGGCTGCAAATATCCCCT
The DNA here is from genome assembly GCA_016280465.1 of Lachnospiraceae bacterium. Lineage (GTDB taxonomy): Bacteria > Bacillota > Clostridia > Lachnospirales > Lachnospiraceae > UBA1258. The sequence continues at coordinate 17,599 of JAEEGT010000137.1, forward strand.
TCGGGCGAGAGTAGAGCCCCTGGAAGCTCCTCATCTGGCCGTGAGAAGGACCG
>JAEEGT010000138.1 GCA_016280465.1 Lachnospiraceae bacterium
CTTGAAGGCGAGACCACTGCCATGTACATCAGCAAACTTGTCAAACCCACGGGAATAAAGGTAAGTCGCATAGCCAGCGGCGTACCTGTAGGGGGAGACCTGGAATACATAGACGAGGTTACTTTGCTGCGCGCCCTTGAAGGGCGTGTGGAATTATGACACAGGGAGGGAATAATGAGTAAACTGTTCGGAACAACAAAGAAGGGTGAAGAAGTACACGTTTATACCCTTGAGAATTCCAAAGGAATGAAGGCTGAGATCCTGGATTTCGGCGCAATTGTCAAGAATCTCTACGTACCCGACGGCCGTGGCGGCTTAAGAGACGTGGTCCTGGGCTTTGACGATCTTAAATCCTACGAGGAGAATCCAAGCTTCTTCGGTGCTGTGATCGCGCCCAGTGCAAACCGTATCGGAAAGGCAACTTTCACCATCGACGGAATCGAGTATCATGTGGATAAGAACAGCGGTCCCGACAACCTTCACAGCCACTATGACTTTGCTACCCACAAGCGCGTATGGAAGGCAGAAGAAAAGGATAACAGCCTTACCCTTTCCATCGAACTTGCGGACATGGATATGGGATTTCCCGGAAATAAAGTATTTACCGTGACCTATGTTTTGACCGAAGACAACGCTCTTGAGCTTCACTATACCGCAAAGAGCGACAAAAACACCATTATCAATCCCACAAACCACTCATATTTCAATCTGTCCGGTCACAAATCCGGCAAGATCCTGGATCATGAGCTTAAATTAAATGCTTCCCGCTTTTCCGTAGTTGTGGAGGGTGCTATCCCCACCGGAGAGTTAAGAGCGGTTGAAGGTACTGTTATGGACTTTACCAAGGGACGTATCGTGGGGCAGAACATCAATGATGATTATGAGCAGCTTCTTCTTACTCAGGGGTACGATCATAACTTTGTAATCGATAAATACGACGGCACCTTAAGAGAGGCAGCGGTGGTCACCGACAAAGCCTCCGGCGGTGTTATGACGGTTTATACCGACCTTCCCGGAATTCAGTTCTATGCGGGCAACTGCATCGCACCCCAGGACGGCAAGGAAGGTGCAAGGTACGGTGTCAGGGATGCGCTCTGCCTGGAGACCCAGTTCTTCCCCGACAGTGTGAACCATAAGAACTTCCCTTCCTGCATCTTCGGACCCGGCAAGGATTATAAGTCCACCACAATCTATTCATTCAAGTATTAAAGGATCGGTTCTGATTCAGATGTCGAATATCAGCAGTTTTCCCGGCCAGGAAGAAGAAAGTGCCGGAAAAAGAATAAACAGGACGCTGCGCCACCGGAGTTTGACAAGACTGTACAGGATATCACTGGTGATTCTGGTGGTGGCTGCGGTACTTATCGCATATCTTATCTACGAAAAGACCAAAGTTTATGACAGCTTTTCAACCGTTTCCTCCGTGCCAAGGACAGAGATCAACGGAGTGACTCTGGCCGAATTCAACGGAAGCGTTCTTTCCTACAGTAAGGATGGAGCGGGCGCAGTTGACGGAAGCGGCAAACTTCTTTGGAATCAGACTTTTGATATGCAGAATCCCATGGCATCGGTCTGCGGGGAAACCGCTGCTTTTGCCGATTATGGGGGAAGTACCGTTTATATTCAGACTGCAGGAGGCTATTCGGGGACCGTTACCACGGACAAGCCCATCCACAAGATCTCGGTCTCTGACAAAGGATATGTGGTTGCCATCCTCGAGGATTCCAACGTAACCTGGATCTATTTATACGACATTAACGGCAATGTGATAGCCTATATAAGGACCACCATGGAGAAATTCGGATACCCGGTGGATGTGGACATATCTCCTTCCGGAGAACTGTTGGCGGTTTCTTACTACAATGTGGATATCAACGATATAAAGAGCAGTGTTGCTTTTTACAATTTCGGGTCCGTAGGTCAGAATAAGATCGACAATTATGTCAGCGGTTTTAACTATTCGGATACACTGGTCCCGCTGGTAAGATTTCTTGACGACAAGACCGTATTTTCGCTTTCCGCCGATCAGCTGAGTATCTACGAAGGAGAGCATCAGCCCAAGAGCATTGCGGATGTATTTGCCACTGATGAGGTGCTTGCGGTATACTATGGCAGAGATGCCATTGGGATCATTTACAGAAATGCTTCTTTGGACAACAAGTACAAGCTTGTTATATATGATAATTCCGGCAAAGCGGTCTCAGCCAAGGAATTTGACTTTGATTACACCGGAGTATCCTTTGGAAACGGGAACTATATCCTTTACGGTGACACCAATGTTTTCATTTCAACGTGCACGGGTGATGCCAAGTTTGAAGGAAATTACCCGTCTCCCATAAAACTGGCGATTCCCACGGGAGTGGCGTCAAAATATATATTTGTTACTACGGATTCCATTGATACGGTGGAGTTTAAGTAAAGAACAGGAGAAAACAAAACAATGGGTCAGAATTTAATCTATCAACTGCCTTTTCTTGCGGCTGTCATATTGCTGGTCGTTAAGGTGATGCTCTCTTTTAAGAGAGGATTGGTAAAAGAGATCTGTGCGGTCATTTCTACGATCGCCGCTTCCATCGTTGTATTACTGATCGCCTTTGCTCTCAGACAGTATTTCAACGATTCAAAGATAATCTTTGTTACGACACTTGTGCTTTTATTCTTATTCCTTGTACTTTATAAGATTCTGGCAACTTTCCTTACGGGGCTCAAGCTTGTTGCCAAGCTTCCGGGACTTAATCTGGTGGACAAGATCCTCGGACCGGTTCTCGGAATAGTTGAGACCGTGCTCATCATCTGGGCTGTATATTGTATCGCCATTATCATGGATATGGGCGCTTTCAGCACTCTTATGATGAACTGCGCAAGAAACAACATCGTTATGCGCTTGCTCTATCAGTACAACTACATGTATGTTTTGATCGCACCCTTCAGCCAGACCCTCAGGGATTACGATCTTCTCGGAAGACTTGAAGATGCTGTTCAGTAAGAAAGACCGCGTATGACCGTAAGTTCTTTGTTTACGGAGGATACAATATAGTCTTTGAGGCCCGGCCAGTCGGTCAGGAGTCCCGAAGCATCCTCCGCAGGGCGGTACTTTTCCGCGGGGGCAAAAGAAAATCTTTCTTTTATGTATTGTTCGGTCAGGCTGTCATCGGATTCGGTCTTTGACAAACGATCACTTAGAAAGTCGGGGATCAGGACACCGTCCTTCCCCGCTTTTTTGTTACAGGCATCAAAGAAATCCACGAAGAGTTTAAAGTATTGGGGATCAGCCATGATGGCGTGCTTTCCGGGCTGGATATAGAGAACCGGTCGCTCTTCCCTGAATTCGACGTGATCCTGCCTGTAGAATCTTCCGTGAAAGCTGGAGATCAGGTCTTTGATGTTGCCCTGACGGCCGAGGTAGATAAAAATATGCTCAAGATCGTATAGATGCTGTATATCATAGTGCCAGTAAAGGGCATATTCCAAAACGGCATCTGTTCCTTCGGACAGTTCGATAAAGAAGTTCGAAGAAACGCTTTTTTGACTTTGACTGTAAAGTGTACAGCCGATCTTTACCACATGAAAAGGTTCGTTTTCGTCTTCCATAAAAAGGGGAAGATATTTTGAAAATAGATCTTTGTTTTCCATGCTTTCACCGTTTTTCCTTTTGATACGATTATAGACCCGGGGATAGGCATTTACAATCCGCTGTCTTTTTGCAGACGGATATGGCCTTGACCCGTCGGTGACGCTACGGGCACGTCATCGATTACAACCCGCCCGAGAGGATCTGATATGAGATATCCCGAATTTCTTAAAGCTGACGGTTCGGTGGGATTTATAGCCCCTTCTTTCGGCTGTGCCACCATGCCCTACAGCGCCTGCTTTGACAAAACAACGGAGCATTTCAGGGAAATGGGCCATACCGTGGTGGAAGGACCCAACGCAAGAGCATCTGCCGGAATTGGAAAAAGCAATACCGATGAAGCCTGCGGAGCTGAGGTGAATGATTTCTTTATTAATAAGAAAAGCGATGTGATCATTTCCTGCGGTGGCGGCGAGCTGATGTGTGAAGATCTGCCCTTTGTGGATTTTAAAGGGATTGCCGCAGCGAAACCCACATGGTATATGGGGTATTCCGATAACACCAATCTTACTTTTCTTTTGCCCACACTCTGTGACACCGCAGCCGTTTACGGACCTTGCGCTTCGGAATTTGCAATGAAGCCCTGGCACCCTGCGTTGAACGATGCCTACGACCTTCTGCGTGGAAAGAAACTTTCTTTTTCCAATTATAACGGATGGGAGAAGGAACAGACAAAAGACGAAGAGCATCCTTTTGAACCTTATAATATTACGGAAAAGTACTCTCAGAGGATCGCAGGGTTGGCGGAAAAAGAAACCTGCTTTGAAGGAAGGTTCATAGGCGGCTGCCTTGACTGCCTTGTGAACCTAGTGGGAACACCCTTTGACAGGGTGAAGGAGTTTAACGCCCGCTATGCTAAGGACGGGATCGTCTGGTTCATAGAGTCCTGCGAATTAAACACCATGAGTGTGCGCAGAGCTTTGTGGCACATGGAACAGGCCGGATGGTTTGAGCATATCAGGGGATTCCTTGTTGGACGCCCAATGATGTATGAGGACCGTTTTATTGATTTTACCATTGAGGATGCGTTTATCAGTGTGCTGGAAAAGTACAATGTTCCCATTGTATACAATGTAGACATCGGACATCTGTCACCCATGATGCCTGTTATATCCGGAGGCTACGGAAAGGTATGCGCAAAAGAAAACAGCCTTACTGTTTCCTACGATCTTGACCGGTGATACGGATTGCTATTTTTACAAAGGAAAAGGGCCAAATTTGTGCATTTTTGTTTCGGCCAAAATGTTGACAATCGGCTAAAATCAAGCTATTATTAAATTCCACCGCGAAAATCGGTGGAATTTTTTCTGAAAAGAAGAAAAAAAGTCTTGACGAGCGCAATGCTTAGTGATAGTATACCACTGTTGCGGCTTTTTAAGACGCACACGTACCTTGACAAATAAACAGCAATGCAACCCTGAAACTCGTCGAGTGCATCGCACTCGACTCAGTAAATCCGAAAGGATTTAC
>JAEEGT010000139.1 GCA_016280465.1 Lachnospiraceae bacterium
AATACCAGGTGATCTGACCGGGCTTCCAGTCAACGCCGTAGGTATGGAAATAGTTAAGTGTACTGTCAAGAGCCACATAACCGCTTCCCTTATAGACATGGGAAGGTGTGCCCCAGTGAAGAGTACCGCAGGCCTTGCCTTCATTGATCATTGCTGCTGTGGTCTCCATAATGTCAAGCTCACCGGATACGGGCCATCCGCCGTAGATTTCCGTGCTTTCGGGAAGCATCCAGAATGCGGGCCATGCGCCCCTGGTTCCGGGAAGAGCGATCCTTGCTTCGATATAACCGTAAGTCAGGTTGAAAAGTTCGTCGGAAGGGGATGTGGTGCGGATCCTGCCTGAAGTATAACGCTTGGAGGATTCGTTACCGTAAACATAGCCCTTTTCTTCGTAAGAACCTGTGATCCTTAAAAATCCGTCTGCCACACCGTCACCGGTAAGGTCCTCATTGACGGAGATGTTCTTTTTCTCTTTTGTATATGCCTGAAGTTCGTTGTTGCCCCAGCCGTAGTTTCCGCAGTCTGTGGAACCGTCTCCCAGCTGATATGCCCACTTGTCAAGGTTCAAGCCGGTGTTGGGATCAACGCTTGCTTCACCGTAATTTCCGTCAAATTCATCGTTCCAGACAAGGGTATAGCCAGCCTTGTCCAGTCCGGGATCCGCGAAATCTCCGGAATTATCCTTAAAGTCATATTCGGGTCCCTTGGGGATCTCGATGGTACCCGCGTCGTTCTTTACTTCTTTGAACTTAAGACCGCTTATGGTCACGGTTCCGCCCTGAAGATCGCCGTCGCCGCCCATCTTGCCCAGTGCAAAGAACAGATAGGGTTTATCGCAGAATACTTCACAGTCAACTTCCTGAGAGAAGTGAAGAGTCTCACCTGCGGTAAGAGCCAGGGTTTCGTGAAGGAATCCCGCATCAGCATCATTGAGTTTTACAAACACATTCTTGTTTACAGTGGATGTGATATCAAACTCTGCCACATAAGCGGTATTGTTCTTAAGGCCCAGGTCTTTGAGGATGTACTGCATGCCCCACTCGCCGCCCCAGCCGAAATTATCGACATTTACTGCTGCAACGGTCCCGTTTTCGCTTACGGATGCAACTGCACCCGCCCAGTCGGTACCTACATAAAGTTCTGTGTCTCCGTCCTTAAAGTTATAGGCTTCGCTGTCCGCAATTTCTTTTTCCGCAGCCTTTGTATATACGCTGTGAGGAATGTTTTCGTTTATCTTACAGATCTTAAGATTCTCTACCTTCAGGGTATGATCGCCAACCTTGAAAGCATCGTTATTCTCGACCATGCCGAAACCGGCGAATACTCTGGCATTCTCGGAAGAAGAACCAAGGACTCCCGTAAATACGGTAACAGTGGTCTTCTCTCCTGCCTTGAGGGAATATCTTAAGTCATCAAAAAGCATTGCATAACCGTTATTAAGGTCATCGCAACGAAGCATTGCGATCTTGTCCTTGGAGGACACAATGTCGAAGCTTATGACATAGTTGCTGCCTGCTTCCAAGGAAAGGCCGGCCTGCTCCACTCTTGTCTGGTAGCACTCATAGCCTTCGTAGCCTGTAACGGTGATGAATACGGCGCCGTTTGCTTCAAGGATGTCGGCGTTGGACCATTCAACCCAGTCCTCGTGCTTGCCTTCCACACTTGTTGCAAGATTTTCACCCACAACAGTGTATGCGGGCATTTCAGCCGCAGGAGTTTCGGAACCCTGGTTGCCACTCTCACCTTCACCGGGTGTCTCGGAACCCTGATTGCCGGTCTCACCTTCACCGGGTGTCTCGGAGCCCTGATTACCGGTTTCTCCTTCACCGGGTGTTTCGGAGCCCTGGTTGCCGGTTTCGCCTTCACCGGGTGTCTCGGAGCCCTGATTACCGTTTTCGCCTTCACCCGGTGTGACAGGATCCGTTCCGGATGCATCGGGATTTCCGACGGTAACGGTAACAATACCGGGATTTGAGATCATTTCTCCGCTCTGTCCCTGAATGGAAACAGTGTATACACCGTCAGCATATTCATCGGGATACCACTTATAACCAAGAGTCTGATCCTCATATACCTTCTTGTACCCGTTATCCGAGGTAATGGTCACGGTGTAAAGATCATACCCTGCTGCACCCCATACCACACCGATTCCTGTTTCCGCGTTGAATTCACTTACAATACCGAAAGGTACGATCAGCTCACTGTCCACGGTCCGCTCTGCCGCCCAGGCGGTCAGAGAATTTACTCCCGCGGAGGTGAATGTCAGTACCAGTGCCAAAGTGATCGCTAAGATCCGCTTTGTTACTTTAAAACTTTTCATTTGTAACCCCTCCCTTAAAGATTTGAAAATAGGTTGATAAAACTGTTGCAGAAATATTATATTTTGAAAAACCACACAACTTTAGTTTGATATTTTCAAAACAGTGTCAATTTTTTACAGCGACTTACTCTCTGGTAAGCTTCTTGCCTGCTTTGTTGAGTCCGAATCCGTAAGGGAACAGGATCTCGGATTCGGGAAGTGAAAACTTGTCGTTTACTTTTTCCTGATCCTTTATCCAGGTCATGGGTAAGGTTCCGGTAAAATCATAATCTCCGAAGAGAACATCCGCGATGCCTTCGCCCTCGGTTCCGGGAAGAAAGGCCATGACCACCGCATCGTACCTGTCAACATAGTCCGTGATATCGATGGGACGACCCGCCAGGACAATAAGGACCTTTAAAGGATCGTTACCGTTTTCGGCAATACTTTCTTCAATGGCATCAAGAAGCTTAACGTCAGCGGATATGGGCTTTAATCCCGAAGGAAGTCTGTCACCGCCGGTCTCCGAATAAGGGTTTTCACCGATAACTGTCACGATAAGATCGCCGGATACATCCACTTTACCGTTAACGTTGTGGGAAACCTTGGCATGGTCCTTGACCTCATCATAGATTCCCTGGATTACGGGAGTACCCTGAGTGATGTTGCCCGCTTTGCCTTCCCAGAAAATGGTCCAGCCGCCGCACTGACGACCAAGGTCAAAAGCACCGGAACCGCACACGATGATGTTTGTGGCATCCTTCATTCTTTCAAGGGTGGTCTTTCCCTTTATCTTGTCGTTCTTTAACAGAACAAGGCTCTCTCTTACCGCACGCCTTGCAACCTCCCTGTTTTCCGCGGATCCGAATTCACTGAGAAGTTCATTCTCATGTGCTGAGTTGATCTCTTCGTCAAACATGTTGCTCATGAATTTGACTCTTAAGATACGGCTTACCGCATCGTTGAGTCTTTCTTCGGTGATCTTTCCTTCTTTTACCAGATTTACTATGGTCTTTGCGCAGACATCCCAGTTCTGTGCTTCCATGAACATGTCAACACCGGCGTTGAAGCAGTTTGCCACCTGATCGTTGTAGGTACCCTTACACTGCTGAATGGCGTTGTAGTCACTGATGACCATTCCCTTAAAACCCAGCTGTTCTTTCAGCACTTCCGTAAGAAGGTGTCTGTTTTCGTGGCATTTAAGGCCATCGATACTGTTGTAGGAAGGCATGAGAGTAAGGACGTTACTGTCTATGCAGGCTCTGTAGGGATCCAGGATCCCCATTGAGAGAAGCTTGTCAAACTCTGCGGGAGTCATCTTTACATCTCCCTGATTGATACCATCCTCGGTGTATCCTTCGCCGATAAAATGCTTTGCGCAGGCGATTATGGCATCACCCTGCATATATTCATCGTCCGTAACATAGCCCTGCAGTGCAGCCACAAAAGGACCTGCAAGCTTAGCCACATCGGAAGCCTTTTCGCTGAAGCCTTCGTAAGTCCTTCCCCAGCGCTCGTTCTGCGGATTTGCAAGACAGGGAGCAAAAGAATACTGTACTCCCACCGCTCTTACTTCCCTTGCCACCACCTTGGCGATTTCTTCCATAAGCTCCGGATCGTTGGCAGCCCCAAGACCGATGTTGTGTGGGAAAACCGTGGCTCCGTAGATATTGTTGTTGCCGTGGACCGCATCGATGCCGTAAAGAAGAGGGATCTCAAGTCTTGTTTCCAAAGCGGCAGCCTTGAGTTCATTGACGCGTTCCTGCCAGTTTTCGGGATTGTTACCGGTAGAAGGAGCACTTCCGCCACCGCTGAGAACAGAGCCGATACCGGTACGCTTTACGTCATCCACGGTTACATTGGCCTGCTCACCCTGAACGCACTGATATGCTTTTTCCTCAAGAGTCATTACGGAAAGCAGGGCATCGATACGCTCCTGTACCGAATGATCGGCGCTTTGATATATTTTCTTTGCTTCGATGAGTAAAGCCTCATCCTGTTCTTTCTGATCATCTTCGGATACGGATGTTACATCCGAAAGGGATTCGGATTCCGATTGGGAAACCGATACAGATGCCTGCGGGGATACGCTTGTTTCGATCTGACTACCGCAGGCAGAAAAAAGAAGGGCCATGGATAAGATCAAGCCCGTAAACTTAAATACCTTATTATTCTTCATGATAAACCTCCTGTCATGATATGAATAATAAGGTATTTGTTTTTGGATATTAAGGAACGTTTTTTTATACAGGTGTATTTCTTTTAGTTATTGTCGATCCAGCGGCTGACTCTCTCTCTGGCCTCCGAAAGACTGATGTTTTTCTCTCTTGCGATGCGGGCAAGATCCTCGTATTCGGCCTTTTTACGCTCGACGCCGTAGCCCGTGACCTCCTTGATCCGCACATTTCCGTAGGGAGTATCTGCCGTAACAAGATCGCGGTTTAAGATATTTCTGTAGGTCACCGCTTCCCTGACTCCGATGGTTGAGGTGTGCTTGAAGATAAGTTTCACAAGCTCCGCCTTTTTGGACTCGGAACAGATCACACGGATAAGGGTACCCGGCCGGTTTTTCTTCATGCCGATGGCAACGGTGTAAACCTCCAGTGCTCCGCCCAAAAGGATCTGCTCCGTGGCAAATCCGATCTCTTCGGCAGTCATGTCGTCCACGTTGCAGCTAAGCTCCAGAACCTTATCCTCGGGAGATTCTCCCTGTTTCTTCTGAAGACCCATATCAAAAAGTTCGCCCGAGAAAATCCTGAGGCAATTGGCT
>JAEEGT010000140.1 GCA_016280465.1 Lachnospiraceae bacterium
GTATTTCGTTTCTGTATCTTCTGTAGGCTACGGAATAGTAGTCTCTTGCCATTCCGAGTTTTAAGTGCCGCATGGCTTCCTTGTAATCGCCGGCGGTAAGATATGCTTTTCCTATGCCCGTGTGGGCCAGTTCGTTATTTTCGTCAAGCTTTAAAACCTTCTCCCAGAGATCCACTGCCATGGCCTCGTCGCCGTCGTACCTGAGAGCCACTGCCCTGTTTATGAGGTCGCCGTACTCTGAAACCTTGAAAGTCACCAGCTCACAGAGTGTTCCGTCCAGTACCACTATCCTGCCGCCGATATCCTCTATGGCGGTGGGAAGTTTGAAGGTTCCCGACTGGGTTCCGAGACCTCCGAAGATATAAAGAAGATTTCCTTCGTGATCGTAGGTAAATACCCTGCCCCTGCGTCTGTCTATGCAGGAGTAGATACCGTTTCCCCTGTAGACCACGTCCGTAAACTGGGAGGCTCCGGCATACTCGGTGATGCCCGCGATTTGAAGGTCGCCGCCCACGTTTAAGTTGGCACCCTTCTTGATGACATCGGCTCCCCTGGGGTTTAGGCGTCTTACACCCTGTATTCCGTTGGCATCAAGGTTTGTGGCGTACACAAACCCGTCCGGATCGATGTCAAGTCCCGTAAATTCCGTGGGTATAAAAAGCTTCTGTTTGGAACGTTCTTCCTTTGTGGCAATTCTTTTCCAGAACTTGTCCCACAGAGAGATCTCCACGTTTATGGTTCCGAAGAAGCTTGAAAAATTACCGTTACTTTCAAATACCATGATGCCTTCGAACATGTTCTGGGCTATCACGTAAAGCCTGTCCGCATAGTCAACGGTTATGCGTAAGGGCGTGAAAACGAAGTTATCGTCAAGGCTTTCGGACGTGGGATTCTCCACGACCCTGACAAAATCGTGGTTCTTTTTAAGTACCACCACTCTTCGGTTCTGGGAGTCCGCGATATATATTTCCCCTGCCTCCGAAACACATACGCCGGCAGGTTTGTTGAAACTGTCTTCAGAGCCTTTATTGTCAAATGTGGATATTATGTCAACCACTTTGTCCATCCGGTTGTTAAGGATCACGATCCTGTTGTTACCGGTGTCGGCTATGTAGATGCGTCCTTCTTCGTCCACACAGATATCCTGGGGAGAAAGGAGTTTTCCTACCTCTTCGCCGTTAAACAGGTATTTTTCCACGTTTATGTTTCCGTCGGGAATGTATGCCGCCGGAGTAAAGTGGATGTACTCCCTATAGTCGTAGTTGTAGGAATCGTAGGGAAGTCCCGCCGCAAAGGCTTTTGTCCCCGTGAGGCCTAACAGGATGGCTGCCGCCGTCAGGGCAGTGAAGGTTTTGATCAAAAAGTTTTTCTTCATGTCCGCCCCCTATTCCTTCATACCCGATGTGGTCATGGTCTCTAACACGTTCTTCTGGCAGATAAGGAAGAAGGTGATGGGAACCGCCGCAATGATAAAGGTTACCGCCGCCGCTGCGCCCGCTCTTGCGGTACCGCCTGCGGAGATCTGGAAAAGCGCATACTGCAGGGGCTTTAATTCCTCGTCTCTTAGGAACGTGGATCCTGTATTTCCCCACATCTGCTGGAACTGGAAGATGGCCAGTGTAAGCCAGGCAGGCTTTACGTTTGGCATCACTATCTTCCAGAAGATCTGCCACTCATTGGCTCCGTCCAGTCTGGCGGATTCCATAAGAGAGTCCGGCAGCTGCTCCATGAACTGCTTCATGAGATAAAGCCCCATACCGAAGGAGCATGCAGGGAGGATCAGCGCCAGGTATGAATTGTTGATGTGAAGCCAGGAAATGATCATGTACTGGGGTGTCTGGGTAACGGTCCAGGAAAACATCATGGAAAGCACTACCATGGAAAAAAGAATGTTCTTTCCGGGAAAATCATGCTTTGCCAGGGGATAAGCCGCCAGGGATGCTATGAGCACGTGTCCCACCATACCGCCGCCGGTAATGATGATGGTATTCAAAATGTATCTTGAGAAGGGTACCCAGGAATCGTTCATGAGTCTGAAAAGATCCGAGAAATTCTCAAGAGTCGGGTTCTTTACAAATATCCGGGGCGGGAACTGAAACAGTTCGTCCAGGGGTTTTAAGCAGTTGTTTATCACCATCACCAGGGGAAGGACCATGGCCAGACCGCAGATCACCATCAGCACAAAAAGCATGGTATTTCCCGCCATTGAACGGTTTACACGTTTTTCTCTCGGCTTAAAGAAACGGGTTCTTGCTTTTGCCATATCACTCACCCACCCTTCTTAAAAGCTTCTGTACCAGCTTGTTGGAGCCCACCATCAGGATAAAGAGCACCGTTGCGATGGCTGAGGCATAGCCCATCTCAAAGCGTACGGTACCGTAGTCAAGGAGATGCGTTACCACAGTGGCGCCTGCGTAGTTTACCGAAGGATTGCCCGCCAGCTGCAGGGAAACGTCCGCTATGGCAAAGGACTGGGTAATCTGCATTACCGCACCGAACATAAGCTGGGGTCTCATGGCGGGAAGGGTGATGTACCAAAGCTCCTGCCAGCGGTTCTTTATGCCGTCGATGGCGCCCGCCTCGTAAAGAGACTTATCAACCGTCTGTAAACCCGCGATAAAGGAAAGGAAACCGGTTCCCAGAGACAGCCAGAGCTGTACCACTATGAGCATGGGAAGCACATACTTTTCCGTCTTCATCCAGATGACCGCCTCATCCAGAATCCCCAGTTTTAACAAAATACCGTTTAAGTATCCGTATCTGTCTCCCGAAAGGATCAGGTTCCAGACCACAAAGGCGTTACCGCAGATACTGGGGGCGTAAAA